>NZ_JCBANA010000075.1:0-29990 GCF_059760725.1 Achromobacter sp. 1014246743 | reverse complement strand
CCGCTGTAATACATGACGTCTGCATGCATGACATACTGACATGACAGTAGAGGTCTTTTTTTTTTTTTTTTTAAAAAAAAAAACGGGAATCGGAGGGGACCCAACGGTTCTGGGGGGCGGGGAGTTGTTTAAAAGAGCCGCCCGCGCCCCCCCCGCCCCCCGCGCCCCCCGCCTCGACCGCCGCCGCTGGCGTGGCGTCGCCCGCCGCCGCAAAGATCCTCGCCGAAAAGGGCGTGGACGCCGCCAACGTGGCCGGCACCGGCCGTGACGGCCGCGTCACCAAGGGCGACGCCCTGAACGCCAGCGCCCCCGCCGCCAAGGCTGCGCCGGCCAAGGCCCCGGCTGCTCCCGCCCCGACCACGCTGTCGCTGGATGGCCGTCCGGAACAGCGCGTGCCGATGAGCCGCCTGCGCGCCCGCATCGCCGAGCGCCTGCTGCAATCGCAGCAAGAAAACGCGATCCTGACCACGTTCAACGAAGTGAACATGCAAGCGGTCATCGATCTGCGCAACAAGTACAAGGACAAGTTCGAGAAAGAGCACGGCATCAAGCTGGGCTTCATGTCGTTCTTCGTCAAGGCCGCCGTGGCCGCCCTGAAGAAGTTCCCGCTGATCAACGCCTCGATCGACGGCAAGGACATCATCTATCACGGCTACTTCGACATCGGTATCGCTGTCGGCAGCCCGCGTGGCCTGGTGGTGCCGATCCTGCGCAACGCCGACCAGCTGTCCATCGCGGACATCGAAAAGACCATCGCCGACTTCGGTCGCCGCGCTGCCGATGGCAAGCTGGGCATCGAAGAAATGACCGGTGGCACCTTCTCGATCTCCAACGGTGGTGTGTTCGGTTCGATGCTGTCGACCCCGATCATCAACCCGCCGCAATCGGCCATCCTGGGCGTGCACGCCACCAAGGACCGCGCCGTGGTGGAAAACGGCCAGATCGTCATCCGCCCGATGAACTACCTGGCCCTGTCCTACGACCACCGCATCATCGACGGCCGCGAAGCCGTGCTGGGCCTGGTCGCCATGAAGGACGCCCTGGAAGATCCGCAGCGCCTGTTGCTGGACCTGTAATCTCGGCGCCCCGCGCCCGGCGCCGCCGCGACCCTCGGTCCGCGGCGCCCGGCCGGCTCCGAGCCGGCTTGCGCGGGCCGGGGCGAGTTCCACATCCTCCTCATTCGCGAGAACACTATGTCCAAACAATTTGACGTCGTCGTCATCGGCGCGGGCCCCGGCGGCTACATCGCCGCCATTCGCGCCGCGCAGCTCGGCATGTCGGTGGCTTGCATCGACGCCTGGCAGAACGGCCAAGGCGGCCCGGCCCCCGGCGGCACCTGCACCAACGTCGGTTGCATCCCGTCCAAGGCGCTGCTGCAATCGTCCGAGCACTTCGAACAAGCCAACCACCACTTCGCCGAGCACGGCATCGAAGTCAAGGGCGTGAGCCTGAAGCTCGACACGCTGATCGGCCGCAAGAACTCGGTGGTCAAGCAGAACAACGACGGCATCCTGTACCTGTTCAAGAAGAACAAGGTCACCTTCTTCCACGGCAAGGGCGCGTTCAGCGGCCAGGTCGACGGCGGCTGGGCCATCAAGGTCACCGGCACCACCGAAGAAGACCTGGTTGCCAAGCACGTCGTGGTCGCCACGGGTTCGTCGGCGCGCGAGCTGCCCGGCCTGCCGTTCGACGAAAAGGTCGTGCTGTCCAACGATGGCGCGCTGAACATCGGTGCCGTGCCCAAGACGCTGGGCGTGATCGGCGCGGGCGTGATCGGCCTGGAAATGGGCAGCGTGTGGCGCCGCCTGGGTTCGGAAGTCACCATCCTGGAAGCGATGCCGGAATTCCTGGCCGCCGCTGACGCGCAAGTGGCCAAGGAAGCCCTGAAGGCCTTCACCAAGCAAGGCCTGAACATCCAGATGGGCGTCAAGATCGGCGAGATCAAGGCGACCGCCAAGTCGGTGACCGTGCCCTACGTCGACGCCAAGGGCGCCGAGCAGAAGCTGGTCGTGGACAAGCTGATCGTCTCGATCGGCCGGGTGCCCTACACCGGCGGCCTGAACGCCGACGCCGTGGGCCTGAAGCTGGACGAACGCGGCTTCGTGGCCGTGGACGGCGACTGCAAGACCAACCTGCCCAATGTCTGGGCGGTGGGCGACGTGGTGCGCGGCCCGATGCTGGCGCACAAGGCCGAAGAAGAAGGGGTGGCGGTTGCCGAGCGCATCGCCGGCCAGCATGGCCATGTCAACTTCGACACCGTGCCGTGGGTGATCTACACCTCGCCGGAAATCGCCTGGGTCGGCAAGACCGAGCAGCAACTCAAGGCCGAAGGCCGCGAGTACAAGGCCGGCAGCTTCCCGTTCCTGGCCAACGGCCGTGCCCGTGCGCTGGGCGACACCACCGGTTTCGCCAAGGTGATCGCCGATGCCAAGACCGACGAGGTCCTGGGCGTGCACATCGTGGGTCCGATGGCCTCGGAGCTGATCTCGGAAGCCGTGACCATCATGGAATTCCGTGGCGCCGCCGAAGACATCGCCCGCATCTGCCACGCACATCCGACGCTGTCGGAAGCCGTGAAGGAAGCGGCGCTGGCCGTCGACAAGCGCGCCCTGAACTTCTGATCCTGCGCCGCGCTGTCGCATAGCCAAGGGGGCGGGTTCTCGGACCCGCCCTTTTTTTCATCCGCTTGACCTGCCCCATCCATGAACGTCCGCGAATACTACGAACATGCCCTGGCCGAACGCGGCTACAAGCCCGATGCCGCCCAGAAAAAGGCGATCGACCGGCTGCAGCGCTATTACGACGAATGGGTCAAGTTCAAGGCGATGCGCTCGAACGCGCTCAAGAAGCTCTTGAACCGTCCCGACGTGCCGCGCGGCGTGTACCTGTGGGGCGGGGTGGGGCGCGGCAAGAGCTTCCTGATGGACGCCTTCTACGCCACCGTGCCGGTGGTGCGCAAGACGCGCCTGCACTTTCACGAGTTCATGCGCGGGGTGCACCGCGAGCTCGAAGAAGTGAAAGGCATGCAGGATCCGCTGGACGAGGTGGCCAAGCGCGTGGCCAAGCGCTATCGCCTGATCTGTTTCGACGAATTCCACGTGTCCGACGTGGCCGACGCGATGATCCTGCACCGCCTGCTGTTCAAGCTGTTCGAATACGGCACGTCGTTCGTGATGACGTCCAACTACGAGCCGTCCACGCTGTACCCGGACGGCCTGCACCGCGACCGCGTGATGCCGGCGATCGAACTGATCCAGGCGCGCATGGACGTGATGAACGTCGATGCCGGCGTCGACTATCGCCGCCGTTCGCTCGAACAGGTGCAGTGCTACCACTCGCCGCTGGACGAACACGCGCAACAGGCGCTGCAAGAGGCCTTCAACACCCTGGCCGATACGCCGCCGCAGGAACCGCTGCTGCATATCGAGCACCGCGAGATCCGCGCGCTGGCGCTGGCCGGTTCGGTGGTGTGGTTTGACTTCGCCACGTTGTGCGGCGGCCCCCGTTCGCAGAACGACTACCTGGAGCTGGCCAACCGCTTCCATGCAGTGATCCTGTCGGGCGTGCCGCGCATGGGGCCGCGCCAGGCTTCCGAGGCCCGTCGCTTCACCTGGCTGATCGACGTGTTCTACGACCACAAGGTCAAGCTGATCATGTCGGCCGAATGCGAGCCCGAAGAGATCTACACCGAAGGCGCGCTGGCCAATGAGTTCCACCGCACGGTCTCGCGCATCCTGGAAATGCAGTCGCGCGAGTACCTGGAATCCGAACGCCGCCTGACCGTAACGTTGTAGTTATGCCGCACGCGTCCGTCGCCGGTGCGGGCGCGGCGCGATTTGCCTGCTTAAAATTAGTAATGCAAGTCATTATCAATTAACATTTGAAGACTCCAGGTCCCCGCGCCGCAGTCTTCACGTGTCTTCCACTTTCGTTTCCTCGCCGGCTTCTCACGCCGATGTTCCCGCCACGCACGTCGACGGCCTGTATCGGGACCATCGGCCATGGCTGTTCGGCTGGCTGCGCCGCAAGCTGGGTTGCGCGCATCGCGCCGAAGACCTGGCGCAAGACGTGTTCGTGCGCGTGATGCAGGGGCGCAAGAGCGTGCGCGCGGACGATGCGCGGGCCTTGCTCACCACGATCGCCAAGGGCCTGGTGGTCGATCACCAACGCCACGCCGCCCTGGAAAACGCCTATCTGGCCTACCTGGCCGGCATGCCCGAGGCCTATGCGCCGTCGCCCGAGACCCAGGCCGAGCAGATGCAGGCGCTGATGCAGCTGGACCGCCTGCTGGACAGCCTGCCGCCCAAGGCGCGCTTGGCTTTCCTGCTGTCGCAGCTGGATGGGCTGACCTATCCCGAGATCGCGGCGCGGCTGGGTGTGTCGCTCAGTTCGGTCCAGCAGTACATGGTGCGGGCGATGTCCGCCTGCTATATGGCGTTCTATGACTAGCGCCGCCAACCGCGCGGGGGCCGCGCCGGCCGACCCGGTGGTGCGCCAGGCCATTGCCTGGTGGGCCAGGCTGCAGTCCGGCGTGGACGTTGCCGCCGAGCGCGAGGCCTGTCATGCCTGGCTTGCGCAGGATCCCGCGCACCGCCAGGCCTGGGAGCGGCTGGAAGCCATCGGCCGCGATGCCCGGCGGGTGCCGGCCGCACTGGCCCATGTGGCGCTGGACGGTCCGGCGTCGTCCGGGCGGCGCAATGTCCTGCGCGCCACGCTGTCGTTGGCCGGGGTAGGGGTGGCGGTCTGGGCCGGCTACCACCACACGCCGTGGCAGCGCCTGGCCGCGGACCTGAGCACGGGCGTGGGCGAGCGGCGCTCGGTGGCGCTGGCCGACGGCCTGAGCGTCACCCTGAACAGCGACAGCGCGCTGCGCTTGCGGCTGGATGGCGCAGCGCGTGGCATCCATCTCTTGCGCGGCGAAATCCTGGTCAACGCGCAATCGCGCCCGGGTGCCGCGGCGCTGCGGGTGGACACCGGCTATGGCGTGCTGGTGGCCGAGCAGGCGCGCTTTGACGTGCGCCGCACGGGCAGCGGCGCCCGCCTGGGTGTGTACGCGGGCAGCGTATCGCTGCAGCGTGACGGACAGGCCGCGCAGGCCGAGGCGGGCGAGCGGCTGCACTACGGTGACCACGACAGCATCGAGCGGCATGCCGCCGACCCGGACCGGCTCGCCTGGGTCGATGGCCTGGTGGTGGCCAAGGACTGGCGGCTGGATTATTTCGCGCAGTACCTGGCACGCCAGCGCGTGGGGGTGATCCGGGTGGATCCGGCGGTGGCCGGGCTGCGGTTGTCGGGCGTGTTTCCGCTGGACGACGCCGAGCGCGCGCTGAAGGCGCTGGAGCCGGCCCTGCCCATCGTGGTGACCCGTCACACGCAGTACTGGCTGCAGGTCGGGCCGCGCGAGACCTGACCGTTACAACTTTTTTCACGTCGTCCTGCAGGTTTTTGATTCCCGTACGGAAAGGCAGAGATAGAGACCTACGTACAGGGAGTTTTCGTGTCCGCTTCATCTTGCCCGCGCCTGGGCGCTACCTTGACCGCCGGCCGCCTGGCCGTGCTTGCCGCCACCTGCGCCGGCGCCTGGCTGGCCGCTGCGCCCGCCGCCTGGGCCCAGTCGGCCCCCGCCGAGGCGCAAGCGCCCCGTTCCTTCCAGATCGCCCCGGGCCCGCTGGCTGATGCGCTGACCCAGTTCGCGCGCAGCGCGGGCGTGGTGCTGTCGTTCGATCCGGCCCAGGTGCGTGGCCTGCGCTCGGACGGGCTGGACGGCGCCTATTCGGTGGGCGCCGGTTTCGCCCGCATCCTGTCGGGCAGCGGTCTGCAGGCGCGCGGTCAGGCGGGCAATACCTGGACGCTGGTGCCGGCGCCGTCCGCGCCGGTGGGCGGGACCCACACCCTGGCGCCCGTGACGGTGTCGGGCAATTCGATCAGTGCATTGGCCCCCACCGTGGGTTATGTGGCCGGCGCCAGCGTCAGTGCCACCAAGACCGACACGCCGCTGATCGAGACGCCGCAATCGGTGTCGGTGATCACCCGCGAGCAGATCTCGGAGCAGGGCGCGCAGACGCTGAACCAGGTGCTGCGCTACACCCCGGGCGTGGCCACGGAATCGCGCGGCGCCACCGCCACGCGCCTGGACCAGTTCAACGTGCGCGGCTTCTCGGCCTCGACGTACCTGGACGGCTTGCGCGTGTTCGGCGGCCGCGATGCGCTGCCGCAGGTCGATGCCTACCGCCTGGAACGCGTGGATGTGCTGAAAGGCCCCGCGTCGGTGATGTACGGCCAGGGTGGCCCCGGCGGCGTGGTGAACCAGGTCAGCAAGCGGCCGCTGGAAGAAGCCCAGCGCGAAGTCGAGCTGCAGGTCGGCAACTATGACTACCGGCGGGCCAACGTCGATTTCGGCGGTCCGCTGGATGAGGAAGGCAAGTACCTGTATCGCCTGGTGGGTTCGGGCTACATGTCCGACGGCCAGGTCAAGGACACCAAGGAGCGCCGCTATTTCGTGTCGCCGGCCTTCACCTGGAAGCCCAGCGGCGACACCTCGCTGACCGTGCTGACGAACTTCCAGCGCGATCCCGACATGGGGTCGTATGGCAGCGTGTCGCCGATGCGCACGCTGTTCTCGGCGCCTGATGGCAAACGCCTGGGGCCGGACTACTACGACGGCGACGCCAACTTCGAAAAGAGCGACCGCAAGAGCTATTCGCTGGGCTACGTGCTGGACCACCGTTTCAACGACACGTTCAAGGCCTCGCAGAGCCTGCGCTGGACGCGTTCCGAAGCGCAGTACCGCAGCATCTACGGCGCGTCCACCGCCAACTACGGCTACACCGACAAGCGCTACCTGTACCAGCAGCGTGCTTCGATCGCCACCGACGTGGATGTCGGCGCGCTGACCATCGACAACAACCTGCAGGCGCGTTTCGACACGGGCAAGTTCGGCCACACCGTGCTGCTGGGCTTTGACTACCAGCACGTCAAGACCGACACGCTGTCGGGCTTTGGCACGGCGCCCGCGCTGGAGGTGTTGAACCCGGACAACCACCAGAACATCCCGAGGCCGGCGTTCTCCACCGATGCCACCACCAAGCAATACCAGACCGGCCTGTACTTCCAGGATCAGATCAAGATCGACCGCCTCTCGGTGCTGCTGGGCGGGCGCTACGACTGGTCGCGCAACGTCGGCGAGACCACCACCATCGCCACCGGCCGGGTCGCGCCGTCGTCGTTGAGCGCCGAGGCGTTCACCGGCCGCTTCGGGGTGATCTACAACTTCGACAACGGCGTGGCGCCGTACTTCAGTTATTCCGAATCGTTCGAGCCGCAGTCGGGCACGGGCTGGAACAATGCGCCGTTCAAGCCGATCGAGGGCAACCAGTACGAGGTGGGCATCAAGTACCAGCCGCCGGGCAGCGCCACGATGCTGTCGGTGGCGGCGTTCGACATTCGCCGCGAGAACATGACCACCACCGATCCGGATCCGACGCACCTGTGCGGCACGTCCAACGCCCGCTGCCAGGTACAGGCGGGCGAACTGCGCACGCAGGGCATCGAGCTGGAAGCCAAGACCGAGCCCATGCGCGGCCTGACGCTGCTGGCCGGCTACTCGCTGCTGGACAACGCCTATTCCAAGGCCAACCCCAACCTGACCGGCTTCAACCTGAAGGGCAAGTCGCCGGTGGGCGTGCCGTCGCAGCAGGCGTCGGCGTGGGCCCGCTATCAGCTGCAGGGCGGTCCGCTGGCCGGCCTGGGCGTGGGGGGCGGCGTGCGCTACATCGGCTCGTCCTACGTGGATGACGCCAACACCATCAAGGTGCCGTCGGTCACGTTGTTCGACCTGATGCTGGATTACGACCTGGGCCGCATGTCCCCCTCGCTCAAGGGCATGCAGGTGGCGCTGAACGTGCAGAACCTGTTCGACAAGGAATACATCGCCTCGTGCTCGGGCGATTCGTGGTGCTGGTACGGCTACCAGCGCTCGATCAAGGCCAGCCTGCGTTATCGCTGGTAAGCCTGGCCCCCGGGACCCGCTCAGGATCGCGGGTGTCCGGGGCGAGTACTTTTTCGTAGTGAGAATGGTTATAATTCAGACCCTGCCGACACCCCATCCGCCGCGGGGCGGGCCCAGATCGGCGCAGACAACAGGAAAATCGACAATGAAATTCGCAAGGACTTTGGCAGCCATCGCGCTGCTGGGCAGCGCCGGCGCGGCGCAGGCGCACTTCGTCTGGCTGGAGCGGGCCGATCAGGGCCCGGCGAAAGCCTACTTCGGCGAATGGGCGGACGACCTGCGCGAAAAGCGCGATGGCCTGCTGGGCAAGGTGCTGGTGGCGCCCGTGGTGACCGGCGCCGACGGCAAGGCGCTGAAGGCCTCGGCCGAAGGCGCGGATTTCGTCGAGTTTCCCGCCAGCGGCAAGGGCGACGTGCGCCTGTCGCAGCCGATCCAGTTCAAGGAAACGCTGATGCAGTACGGCGCCAAGGCCGGCCGCAACGACACCGAAGGCAAGCTGGACCTGGAACTGGTGCCGGCCGCCGCGGGCAGCAACACGTTCGTGCTGCACTTCAAGGGCAAACCCCTGGCCAAGACCGAAGTCACCGTGTTCGGTCCGCCCAAGTGGGAAAAGCGTTTCCACAGCGACGCAGACGGCCGCATCGAGATCACCACCCCGTGGCCGGGCCAGTACGTGCTGGAAGCCGCCCACGTCGTGGAAGAGGCCGGCCAGACCGACGGCAAGGCCTATACCAAGGTCCGCTACGTTTCCACCCTGACCTTCAACGTGAACAAGTGAAAGCTCCCGCAGCCGGCGCAGGCATGATGCGCTACCGTTTTGCCGTGGCCTCCCGGACGGTGGCCGCCATTCTTGGCGGCTACGGCCTGGCCTCGGCGGCTGCGGCCTGCCTGGCTGTGTGGCTGCCTTTGCAACGGGCCGACGCCGTCGTCACGGCACAGATGCTGTCCTTCGTGGTCTACACCTGTGGCGTGATCTGGGTGTTTGCCACCCGCAACGCCTGGCGCGCCTGGGCGGGCATCGTGCTGCCGGCAGCGGTCTTTGGCGGCCTGTTCCTGGCCCACGGGCTGGTGGGGGCTGCATGAAACCGAACACCGGAAAAGCGCAAGGCGAAGAAGGCCTGCGCCAATCCATGTCGTGGCTGCACACCTGGTCGGGGTTGATCTTCGGCTGGGTGCTGTTCGCGATGTTCCTGACCGGCACGCTGGCATTCTTCCGGCCTGAGATCACCCGCTGGATGCAGCCGGAAATCCAGGCGCAGAAGGCGCCCGTGCTGGAGTCCGTGACGCTGGCACAGCGTTACCTGACCGAGCACGCGCCCGACGCCAAGCGTTGGTTCATCACGCCGCCGTCGGATCGCGAGCCGGTGATCTCGATGCTGTACCAGGTGCCCAAGCCCAAGCCTGGCGAGCGCGGCTTCGTGCGCGTCAAGCTCGATCCGCACACGGGTCAGGCGGTGCAAGGGCGGGAAACACGCGGCGGCGACTTTTTCTACCGGTTCCACTTCGAACTGGAAACCGCGTTCCCGTGGGGCCGCTGGCTGGCCAGCATCGCCGGCATGTTCATGCTGGTGGCCATCATCAGCGGCATCATCACGCACAAGAAGATCTTTGCCGACTTCTTCACCTTCCGGCCGAAGAAGGGCGGTCAGCGCGCCTGGATGGACGGCCACAATGCACTGTCGGTGCTGGGCTTGCCGTTTCACCTGATGATCACCTTCAGCGGGCTGGTGCTGTTCATGACCATGCTGATGCCCGCCGGGATCCTGGCGGTGTACGAAAACCCGCGCCAATATACCGACGACGTGTTCGCGTCGTTCAAGGTCACGCCGCCGCGCAACGAGCCGGCGCCGCTGGTCGACATCGCCCCGCTGGTGGACCAGGCGCAACAGCGCTGGCACGGCCGGGTGGGCCGCGTCACGGTCAACAATCCCGGCGACGCGGGCGCCACGGTCACGGTGACCCGCGACGCGGCCGATGGCGTGTCCTACGGCCGGCTATCGCCCTATCTGCGTTTCGACGGGGTGAGCGGCGCCGTGCAGGAAGGGCAGGATGAACTCAGCCCCACCGTGCGCACAGCCGGCGTGATCGTCGGCCTGCACCTGGGCCTGTTCGCCGAACCGCTGCTGCGCTGGTTGTATTTCCTGGTCAGCCTGGCCGGCACCGCCATGGTCGGCAGCGGCCTGGTGCTGTGGATTTCGAAGCGGCGCCAGAAGGCGCGGCCCGGCGCGCGCGAAGCCTTTTCGCTGCGGCTGGTGGACGGCCTGAATGCCGGCACCATTGCCGGCCTGTTCATCGCGGTGGCCGCGTTCTTCTGGGCCAATCGCCTGCTGCCCGTCGACCTGCCCGGCCGTCAGCTCTGGGAAACGCGCGCGTTCTTCGCCGCCTGGGGCCTGTCGCTGGTGTATGCGTTCGTGTTCCAGAAGCGCAAGTGGCAAGACCTGCTGTCCGCGGCGGCCGCGTCGCTGGCGCTGGTGCCGGTGGTCAATGCGTTCACCACGTCCCGTCACCTGGGCGTGTCGTTGCCGGCCGGCGACTGGGTCATGGCGGGGTTCGACCTGACCTGCCTGGCCGGGGCGTTGCTGCTGGCCTGGATGGCGCGCAAGGCTGCGCGAGCCCGCAAGGCGCCGTCCAAGACGGCTGCGAAGGCCTCCGTGCGGACGGCCGGCCATGCGCATCCCACTTCCGAAGCCGCCTATGAACCGAGGTGATACGCCATGACGCTTGCTGCCTTCTGCCTGGCCTACGCAGGGTTCTCTGCCCTGTGCCTGGGCATGGACCGTCACTACGAAGACCTGTTCGACCGTGCCTTGCCGCGACGCCACCGGCTGCCGCTGCGGGCATTTGGCTGGGGGGCACTGGCCCTGTCGCTGTGCGCGTCGGCCGCGGTCTGGGGCTGGAGCTACGGCACGGTCGAATGGATCGGCATTCTCAGCATCGCGGGCCTGCTGCTGATCTGGTTCCTGACCTTCCGTCCGCGCGCCGCCCTGACGGCGGGCGGCCTGTGCGCGCTGGCCGCGCCGGTGCTGGCCGTCCTGTAGGCGCCGGCACGGCGCCAGCCAGCCGGGGGCGGTCTGTCGCAGGCAGGGCACGGGCGCGCGGCACGTTACACTGGGCCTTTCTCCACGCAACCGCCTCATCGTCCATGAATACCCGCGTCCTCACTGGCATCACCACCTCCGGAACCCCCCACCTTGGCAACTACGCTGGCGCGATCCGCCCCGCGGTCCAGGCCAGCACGCAGCCGGGTGTCGACGCGTTTTTCTTCCTGGCCGACTACCACGCGCTGATCAAGTGCGATGACCCGGCCCGCGTCGCCCGCTCGCGGCTCGAGATCGCGGCCACCTGGCTGGCGGTCGGGCTGGACCCCGAACGCGTCACGTTCTACCGCCAGTCCGACATTCCCGAAATTCCCGAGCTGAGCTGGCTGCTGACCTGCGTCACCGCCAAGGGCTTGATGAACCGCGCGCATGCCTACAAGGCGTCGGTCGACCAGAACGTGGCCAAGGGCGTGGACCCCGACGATGGCGTGACGATGGGGCTGTTCTCTTACCCGGTGCTGATGGCGGCGGACATCGTGATGTTCAACGCCAACAAGGTGCCGGTGGGCCGTGACCAGATCCAGCATCTGGAAATGGCGCGCGACATCGCCCAGCGCTTCAACCACTTGTACGGCCGCGACTACTTCACGCTGCCCGAGGTCGCCATTGAAGAAGACGTGGCCACCTTGCCGGGGCTGGACGGCCGCAAGATGTCCAAGAGCTACAACAACACGATTCCGCTGTTCGAAGGCGGCGCCAAGGCGCTGCGCGCCTCGATCATGCGCATCGTGACCGACTCGCTTGAACCGGGCCAGCCCAAGGATGCCGAAGGTTCGCACCTGTACACCATCTACCGCGCCTTCGCCACGCCGGCCGAGGCCGCCGCGTTCCGCAAGCAGCTCGAAGAAGGGCTGGGCTGGGGCGAGGCCAAGCAGGCGCTGTACGACCATCTGGAAAACCTGCTGGCGCCGATGCGTGAGCGCTACTTCGACCTGATGGCCAACCCCGGCCGCATCGAAGACGTGCTGCAGGCCGGCGCCGTCAAGGCTCGCAAGCTGGCCGTGCCGATGATGCGCGAACTGCGCGAAGCCGTGGGCCTGCGCAACCTGAACGCGCAGGCGCCGGCCAAGAACTCGCAGGTCAAGAAGGAAAAGGGCAAGGGCGCGCGTTTCGTCAGTTTCCGTGACGAAGAGGGCAGCTTCCGCTTCCGCCTGTTGGCGGCCGATGGCGAAGAGCTGCTGCTGTCGCAAGGCTTTGCCGACCCCAAGGAAGCCGGCGCGCTGATGCGCCGCCTGCAGTCCGAAACGCCCGACACGGTGCTGCAAGCGACCGACGCCGGCCCGGCGGCGGTGCTTGACGGCGTGACCGTGGCCACGGCACCGGCCGGCGCCCAGGGCGATGCCCAGGCCTTGCTGGCCAAGGCCCGCGAGGCGCTGGTGTCGATGTCGCAGGAATGATCGCGGCGCAGGCAGCGCGCATTGCGCCGCTTGCAGAGGTCCGCCGCCAGGGTCAGGGCGCCGCGTCAGCGGCGCCTTTTTCTTGGGACCGGGTGGCGCTGGTTCAGCGCGTGACGCTGCTCACGATGCGGCCGTCGCGCACCTGGAAGCGCTGAGCGCTGCCCTGGCCCGCGATCTCCAGCATGTCGCCCGACGAATAGCCGGTGACGTTCGGGCAGTCCAGCCATTCCGGGTTGATGAACGGAAAATACTTCAGCGTGCCGCTGCCCTGGCTGGCGAAATCGAAGGTGGTGTTGGCGACGACTTCCGGGTCCCACTGGCTGGCGTCGAAGATCAGCGCGCAGCCAGCGCCGATGCGGTAGACGATGCTGGCGCCCATGCTGGCAAAGCCCAGCGCGCCCACGTGCAGTTGCGCGCCGTTGACCAGTTCGATGACGCGGCTGCCCAGGCGTTCCAGGGTGATGTGCTTGAAGGTGACTTCGGCGCCGTCCACGGTCAGGTGGGCGTACTGGCCCAGCGTGACTTCGTTGTACGCGCCGCTCAGGCTGGCTTCTTTTTCGGTAATGGTTGCCGCTTCATTGGCGGCAAGCGTAAGGGTATTGCGCATGGCGGATGGATCTCCGGTCTCTCAGGGTATGGCGCATGTTGTTCTTGTGCTTCTACCCGATAGACGCTTGCGCCGCCGCTCGCCTGATCGTGGGTCTGCCTTCGCCGCGTGGGTCCGATGCCAACGGCGTTTTATTATTTGGACACAATTCGATATTTTCTCTTATTTTTGTTGCGGCAGGCTTGAGGGATCGCAAGGAAATCCATGCATTGCGGGAAAGTCCTTAGTTGAATGACGACGCTGAAATGACGCCCTGAAATGACAACCGGCGCCTGAGCGCCGGTTGGGGTCCTTCGTGTCGCATCCTGGCCGCCTGGTGATGGGCGGCCAGCGCGGGTTCAGCGTTTGAGCTTGGCAAAGGCGTCGGCCATGGCGCTGTTCATCGCGGCGCCGCCGCCCGCGTTGCCGCGGCCGCTGTCGCCTTGCGGACGGCGGCCGGGGCGGTCGCCGCCCTTGGCCGGGGCGTCCGAGCCGCGTCGTGCGGGCACGGCGGCGTCGTTCATGCGCATGGTCAGGGCCACGCGCTTGCGCGCCACGTCCACTTCCAGCACCTTCACGCTGACCGTCTGGCCCACGCGCACGACGTCGCGCGGATCCTTCACGAATTTCTCGGCCAGCGCCGAAATGTGGACCAGGCCGTCCTGGTGCACGCCGATGTCGACAAACGCGCCGAAGTTGGCCACGTTGGTGACGACGCCTTCCAGCACCATGCCCGGGAACAGGTCGTTCAGCGTCTCGACGCCTTCCTTGAACTGCGCGGTCTTGAATTCCGGGCGTGGATCGCGGCCGGGCTTTTCGAGTTCGGCGAAGATGTCGCGCACCGTCGGCAGGCCGAAGCGTTCGTCGGTGAAGTCGGACGGCGACACGCCCTTCAGGGCATCGCGCTGGCCAATGATCTGCTTCACTTCGGCCTTGATCTTGGCGACGATGCGCTCGACCACCGGGTAGGCTTCCGGGTGCACCGACGAGGCGTCCAGCGGGTTGTCGCCGTTGGGAATGCGCAGGAAGCCCGCAGCCTGTTCAAAGGCCTTGTCGCCAAAGCGTGGCACCTTGCGCAGGATGTCGCGCGTGGGGAAGGCGCCGTTTTCGTCGCGCCAGGCCACGATGTTCTTGGCCAGCGACGAGTTCAGGCCCGACACGCGCGCCAACAGCGCGGCGGACGCGGTGTTGACGTCCACGCCGACGGCGTTCACGCAGTCTTCGACCACGGCGTCCAGCGAACGGGCCAGCTCGCGCTGGTTGACGTCGTGCTGGTATTGGCCCACGCCGATGGCCTTGGGATCGATCTTGACCAGTTCGGCCAGCGGGTCCTGCAAGCGGCGCGCGATGGACACGGCGCCGCGCAGCGTCACGTCCAGGTCGGGGAATTCCTGGGCGGCCATCTCGGACGCCGAGTACACGGATGCACCGGCCTCGGACACGACCACGCGGGTGACCTTCAGGTCAGGGAAGCGTTCCATCATGTCGCCCACCAGCTTCTCGCTTTCGCGCGAGGCGGTGCCGTTGCCGATGGCGATCAGGTCGACCTTGTGGCGGGCCACCAGCGCGGCCAGCGTATTGATGGTGCCGTCGCGGTCGCGGCGCGGTTCGAACGGGTAGACGGTGGTGGTGTCGACAACCTTGCCGGTCTGGTCGATGACCGCCACCTTGCAGCCCGTGCGGATGCCCGGATCCAGGCCCAGCACGGCCTTGGGGCCGGCCGGCGCGGCCAGCAGCAGGTCTTTGAGGTTGGCGGCGAACACGCGGATGGCCTCGGCCTCGGCGGTTTCACGCAGGCGGCCGATCAGCTCGCTTTCGAACGCCGTGACCAGCTTGACGCGCCAGGTCCAGCGGCACACTTCGCCCAGCCAGCGGGCGCGCGGCGAGGCGTCCAGTGCGAACAGGCCATTGCCCAGCTTCAGGAAGTTGGCCACGCGTGCGACGCAGGGGTGCGGCAGTTGCGCTTCGAGTTCGGCTTCCAGGCCCAGGCGGATTTCCAGCACGCCTTGCTGGCGGCCGCGCAGCAGCGCCAGGATGCGGTGCGAAGGCAGCGTGCGCAGCGGTTCGCTGAAGTCGAACCAGTCGCGGAAGTTGGCGCCTTCGGTTTCCTTGCCGTCGACCATCTTGGAATACAGCAGGCCGGTGGACCAGAGATGCTCGCGCATGTCGGCCAGCAGGTCCGCGTTTTCGGCGTAGCGCTCGGCCAGGATGTCGCGCGCGCCATCCAGCGCCGTCTTGGCGTCGTTGATCGCGGCTTCGGGATTCAGGTATTGCGCGGCCAGCGCGGCCGGGTCGCAAGCCGTATCGGCCAGGATGGCGTCGGCCAGCGGCTCCAGGCCGGCTTCGCGGGCGATCTGGGCGCGCGTGCGGCGCTTGGGCTTGTACGGCGCGTACAAGTCTTCCAGGCGCTGCTTGGTATCGGCGGTGGAGATTTCCTGCTGCAGTTCGGGCGTGAGCTTGCCTTGCTGCGAGATGGATTCGAGGATCGCGCCACGGCGTTCTTCGAGCTCGCGCAGATAGCCCAGGCGCACTTCCAGGTTGCGCAGGACGGTGTCGTCCAGGCCGCCGGTGGCTTCCTTGCGGTAGCGCGCGATGAAGGGCACGGTGGCGCCGTCATCCAGCAGTTCGACCGCCGAGGCGATCTGGGAGGCGCGTGCGCCGAGCTCGGTGGCGAGCTGGGCAACGATACGGGCATTGTCGACGCCGGCGGCGACGTTCGTGATAACGGAAGTTTCAGACATCTCGATACGACGGCAAAAAGGAAAAACAAGGGGCGGATTGTGCCATAAGCCACTGTTACAGAACGTGCCAGGGGTGACCGATCCGTCCCTGCGAGCAGGGGCGACCGCGACACGGCAACCGGAAAAGCGCGGCCGCAGCGGGTATCATTTGGTCCTTTCCCACCATCAGTGTCTGGCGCCCCGACCGTCGACCGGCACGGTTGATTTCGACACTAGGCTGTTTCAATGCTGGACCTGGACATATCCGAATTCTTCGCCGAGGACGGGCCGCTTGCGTCGGCCATGCCCGGCTACAAGCCACGCCCGTCGCAAGTCGAGCTGGCCCAGGCCATCGGCCAGGCCATCTCCGACCGCGCCACGCTGGTGGCCGAGGCCGGCACCGGCATCGGCAAGACCTGGGCCTATCTTGTACCCGCGTTCATCCAGGGCGGCAAGGTGCTGATTTCCACCGGTACCCGCACCCTGCAGGACCAGCTTTTTTCCCGCGACCTGCCGCGCGTGCGGGCCGCCTTGGCCGCACCGGTCACGGCCGCGCTGCTCAAGGGCCGTGGCAACTACGTCTGCCACTATCACCTGGACCGCCTGCAAGGCGACGACCGGGCCCTGAAGTCGCGCAGCGAGATCCAGCAGTTGCGTCAGATCCAGGTGTTCGCCGGCATTTCCAAGACCGGCGATCGCGGCGACCTGGCCCAGGTGCCCGAAGACGCCGACATCTGGCAGCGCGTCACCTCGACCCGCGAGAACTGCCTGGGCCAGGAATGCCCGCGCATCCGCGATTGCTTCGTGGTCAAGGCCCGCCGCCAGGCCCAGGAAGCCGACGTGGTGGTGGTCAACCATGCGCTGTTCATGGCCGACCTGGTGCTGCGCGAAGAGGGCGTCACCGACCTGCTGCCCGAAGCCGACACCGTCATCTTCGACGAAGCGCATCAGTTGCCGGACACCGCCACGCGCTTTCTGGGCAGCAGCGTGTCCACGCACCAGCTCATGGATTTCGGCCGCGCGCTGGAAGTTGCCGGCCTGGCCTATGCGCGCGAAGCCACGAAATGGAGCGACATCTCGCGCCACCTGGAAACCGCCGCGCGCGAACTGCGGCTGGCCTGTGCGCCGCTGGAACGCCTGCCGGGCCGCAAGGCCACGTTCGAGGCCATTCCCAACGCCGATGAGTTCGACACCGCGCTGGCCGTGCTGCGCGAAGCCGTGGATACCGCCACCAACGCGCTCGGGTCCGTCGCCGAGCGGCACCCCGACCTGGTCGCCGCCGCGCGCACCGGCGCCGAGATTTCCGTGCGCCTGAAACGCTGGGCCACGCCCGGCCGCGGTGGTTCGGGCCTGGACGACGAAGGCTGGGGGCGTGACAACCAGGCGCCCGAGCCGCCCGCCGCCGCCTTGGGCGATGGCCTGTCCACGCCGACCGCCCTTCTCGAAGGCGCCGCCGCCGCGGTCGAATGGACCGGCCCCGCGGTGCGCTGGGTCGAACATGGCCTGCACCACGTGCGCCTGCATTCCGCCCCGCTGTCGGTGGCCCAGGCCTTCTCCAAATACCGCAAGCCGGGCCAGGCCTGGATCATGACGTCGGCCACCCTGTCCGTGAACGGCGAATTCCACCATTTCACCAGCCAGCTGGGGCTGGAACGCGCGCGCACCGGCAAGTGGGAATCGCCCTTCGACTACCCGCAGCAGGCCTTGCTGTTCGTGCCGCGCGGCATGCCCGAACCCCAGTCGCCGCAGTTCCTGGACCGCTTCGTCCAGACGCTGCTGCCGCTGCTCGAGGCCAGCCCCGGCGGCACGCTGGTGCTGTGCACGACCCTGCGCGCGGTGGACAAGGTCGCCAACCTGCTGGCCGACGCCTTCGACGACGCCGGCCATGACTGGCCGCTGCTCAAGCAGGGCGAGGGCACGCGCCGCGACCTGCTCGACCGCTTCTGCAAGCTGACCCACCCGGTGCTGGTGGGCAGCGCGAGCTTCTGGGAAGGCATCGACCTGCCCGGTGACGTCCTGACCCTGGTGGCCATCGACAAGCTGCCGTTCGCGCCGCCCGACGACCCCGTCATCGAGGCGCGCCTGCGGGCCTGTCGCGCCCAGGGCGGCAATCCGTTCTCGGAATACCAGTTGCCCGAGGCCGCCATTTCGCTCAAGCAGGGCGCCGGCCGCCTGATCCGTACCGAAGCCGATTGGGGCGTGCTGATGGTGGGCGATGCCCGCCTGGTCGAAAAGCCCTACGGCAAGCAGCTATGGCGCGGCCTGCCGCCGTTCGCGCGAACGCGCGAACTGGAAGAAGTCCTGGCCTTCTACCGCCGCAAGCAGGAATAAAAAAGCCCCTCGAGAAATCTGAACTGCACCCCAAAAGTTGGACACTGATCCAACCTTTGGGGTGTTTTTCATGACGAAGTACGATGAGCGATTCAAGCTCAAGGCAGTTAAGCATTACGTGTCAGGCAATCTTAGCTATCGAGAGGTGGCCGGGCTGCATGGGATCGAGCATTCGATGCTGCGCCGTTGGGTGTCAAGCTATGAGCAGCACGGCGCTGCTGGACTGGCCAAAAAGTTCAGTCACTACGATGCGGCGTTCAAGCAGGGGGTGCTTGAGCGGATAGATCGTGATGGTCTGTCCGATCGCCAGGCAGCAGCGCTTTATGACATCCGTCACGCGGGCAGCATCGGCATCTGGCGCGCCCAGTATGATGCTGGGGGTGTAGGCGCATTGGCGTCGCAACCTAGAAGCAGGCGCACAATGCCTCACAAATACCCCCCCGCCCCGGTCTCCAAGGATATGACCGTCGAGCAGATGCAAGAAGAGCTGGCTTATCTGCGTGCGGAGAATGATTACCTAAAAAAATTGAAGGCCTTGATCCAAGCGGAACGGACCGAAGCGCTGGTCAAAAAGCGCAAATGGTCCAAGGATTGAGGTCGGCCCACCCGCTGGCATTGTTGCTGCGCGCAGCTGGACTGTCGCGCAGCACGTTCTATTACCACCTAAAGGTACAAGGCGCAGCGGACAAGTACGCTGATCTGAAGGCCAGGATCAGTGCCGTCTATGCCCATCACAAGGGGCGCTATGGCTATCGCCGGATCACGTCGGTGCTGCGCCAGGCTGGCGATCTGGTCAACCACAAGACGGTGCAGCGCCTGATGCAGGTGTTGGGTCTGAAGTCGCTGGTGCGGGTCAAGAAATACCGCTCATACCGCGGCGATGCGGGCCGGATCGCGCCGGACTTGCTCAAGCGCCAGTTCCAAGCTTCTGGCCCCAACCAGAAGTGGGCAACCGACGTGACCGAGTTCAACGTCCAGGGCGAGAAGCTGTACCTGTCCCCGGTGATGGACCTGTACAACGGCGAGATCGTGGCCTACCAGATCGAGCCGCGCCCTGTGTTCGGGCTGGTGACCAAGATGTTGAAAAAGGCCTTCGCCAAGCTCAAGCCCGCGGATAGGCCGTTATTGCACTCGGATCAGGGCTGGCAGTACCAGCAACGCGCCTATCGGCGCCTGCTGGACGAGCGCAGCGTCACCCAGAGCATGTCCCGCAAGGGCAACTGCCTGGACAACGCCGCCATGGAAAGCTTCTTCGGCACGCTCAAGTCAGAGTTCTGCCACCTGAACCGCTTCGAGAGCATCGAGCAGCTACAGGCCGGCATCCGCCAATACATCCACTACTACAATCACCACCGCATCAAGCTCAAGCTAAAAGGCCTGAGTCCGGTTCAATACCGGACCCAGGCCTTCGGCCCTTAGCTTCTTACTGTCCAACTTCTTGGGGTCAGTTCAATCGAGGGGCTTCTTTCCCATGCGGTGGCCGGTCAGTTGAACGGGTTCCACCAGCTCTTGTCGGCCTTCAGGCCCTTGTCCTTGAACGAGCTGTTGGGGAAGTTCTTGTCGAACACGCGCTGCGAGTCGTTCTTCAGTTCGGTCATGCCGAGCTTGTCGTAGGACTGCACCATCAGGTAGAGCGCTTCTTCGGTGGCGGGTGCGCCTTCGAAGTCGGTGATGACGGTCTGCGCGCGGTTGGCCGCGGCGATATAGGCGCCGCGCTCGTAGTAGTAGCGCGCCACGTGCACTTCGTTCATGGCGATGGTGTTGACCAGCCAGGCGACGCGCTTTTCGGCATCAGGCGTGTACTTGCTGTCCGGGTAGCGCTTGATCAGCTCGTTGAAGGCGTCGTAGGACGCGCGCAGGCCCTTGGGGTCGCGTTCGGCCGGATCCTGGCCGGTCAGGCTGCTCATGAAGGCGCTGGCCGGCGTGAAGTTGATCAGGCCCTTCAGGTAAAGCGCGTAGTCGGTGCCGGGGTGATTGGGGTAGAGCTGCTGGAAGCGGTCGATGGCTGCCAGGGCTTGTTCGTTTTCACCGTCTTTCCAGTTGACGTAGGCCAGCTCAAGCAAGGCCTGCTGGGCGTAGACGCCGAAGGGGTAGCGGCTTTCGATGGCGGTCAGGCGCTCGCGGGCTTCTTTCCAGCCCCCGGACGAGATTTCCGCCTTGGCGTCGGCGTATAGCTGTTCGGCGCTCCAGTTGGTGGTCTTGTCGTACTTGCTGTTGGTCGAGCCGCAACCGGCAATGGCGATAACGGCAAATAGCGCGATAACCACGCGCAAAACCGACCCGCTTCGGGAGGCGGGGTTCAAGGGAGCTGCGGAGTGGTGAATCACGAGAATCGTATCCTTGGTGTTAGCATGGCAGGCTGATTATATGATTTGTCTCCATGTCTGATACAGCCATCAGCGCAGATCTCGTTTCCGACGATGAACTCCTGGGTCTTCCTGGCGAAAATCCGGGCGAAAACCGGGGTGAGCCGCAACTTGTAACGGTGCCGTCGGGCACGCGCGCCGACCGGCTGGACAAGGTGCTGGCCGGCCTGCTGCCGGACCACTCCCGCAGTCGCCTGCAAGGCTGGATCGAAGCCGGCAACGTTCATGTCAACGGCGCGCCCGGCAAGATCCGCCAGACCGTCGGCCCCGGCGACGAAATCACCGTCTGGGCCCAGCCCGCCCCGGAAACCCTCGCGTTCGCCCCCGAAGCCATCGATTTCCCGGTGGTGGACGAAAGCCCCGACTGGATCGTGGTCAACAAGCCCGCGGGTCTGGTGGTGCACCCGGGCGCCGGCAACTGGAGCGGCACGCTGCTCAACGGGCTGCTGCACCGCTACCCCGAGTTGGCCCAGGTGGCCCGTGCCGGCATCGTTCACCGACTGGACAAGGATACGTCCGGCCTGATGGTCGTGGCGCGCAATGAAATCGCGCAGACCCACCTGGTACGCCAATTGCAGGCCCGCAGCATGGGCCGCGAATACATCGCCCTGGCGCACGGCTGGGCGGCGGCGGCCGGCAAGGTCGACCGCCCGATCGGCCGCGACCCGCGGGTGCCGGTGCGCATGAGCGTCGAACGCCCGGTGGCGCCCAAGCCTGCCATCACCCATTACTCCCCCGCCCGGCGCGGCCAGGTGGATCCGGGCGGACGCGTCACCGAAGTGGTGTGCCGCCTCGAAACCGGCCGCACCCACCAGATCCGGGTGCACATGGCCAGCCTGGGGCATCCGCTGTTGGCCGACACCATTTATGGCGGCAAGAACATTGCCGGCGCGACGCGGCAGATGCTGCACGCCCGCGCCCTGCATTTCGACGATCCGGGCGGTCGCGGCGAAGTCCGATTCGCCGCCCCCGTGCCGGCGGACATGACCCTGGTCCAGGAAGCGATCACATGGAACGCGTGATTCAAGGCTTGCCCGTGGTGACCGGCCCCGCGTGGGCCGGCGTCAACTATTTCTGCACCACCCGGACGGGCGGCGTGGGCGTTGCCCCGCACGACACCCTGAACCTGGGCCTGCGCGCCGGCGACAACCCCGACACGGTGGCCGAAAACCGCCGCCGTCTGCGCGCCGCGCTGCCGGCCGAACCGCTCTGGCTGCGCCAGGTGCACAGCAGCGACGTCATCGACGCCGACCAGGCGGACGTGCCGCCAGAACCGGCGCTGGATGCCAGCGTCACGACGCAGCCGGGCCGGGTGCTGGTCGCGATGGCGGCCGACTGCCTGCCCGTGGTCATGGCCGACGCCGATGGCCGCGTGCTCGGGACGGCCCATGCCGGATGGCGCGGCCTGGCGGGCGGCGTGCTGGAAAATACCCTGGCTGCCATGCGCGCCAAGGCGCCGCGGGCCTCGGCCTGGCGTGCCTGGGTCGGCCCGGGCATCGGCCCCGACGCATTCGAGGTCGGGCGCGACGTGCTGGACGCCTTCATGGCGGATGACCCCGCGACTGAGTCCTACTTTCGTCCTCGGCCCGGCGTGCCGGGCAAATGGCTGGCGGACCTCGCCGGCCTGGCCGGTTTCCGGCTGCGTCGCGCCGGGGTACAAGAGATCACCCAGAGCGGTCTGTGCACGGTGACAGACGCAGGGCGCTTCTTCTCGTACCGGCGCGACGGCGAGACCGGACGGATGGCGCTGCTGGCCTGGCTGGACCCGGCTTGATCCTGCGCAAAGCGGCTTGATAAAAGGGCTGTCAGGCTGGCCGGCCTCATTGAATACCCGCATTGACAGCCCCTTACCCGACATGCAACATCAATCGGGAAGTCTCGATAACAAGGTGTCGAAGTGAATGCCAATCTCTCCGCCTCAGGGCCCCTTCCGGTGAGCGTGGCTCCGGACGTCCTGGCCGACATCCAGGCTGAATTCTCCCGCGAATGGCAGCGCCTGTGCGACGACGCCCGTCGTGGCGCGCTGACTCCGCCGGCCGATCGCCGCTTTTCCGGCGACGCCTGGGCCGCCAATGGCTCGCATCTGCTGATGGCGCACACCTATCTGCTGTCCGCCCGCGCCATGTCGCGCATGGTGGATGCCGCCCAGGTCAGCGAACCCCTGCGCGAACGCCTGCGCTTTTCCATCATGCAATGGGTCGACGCGCTGTCGCCCTCCAATTTCCTGGCCCTGAACCCCGACGCCCAGCAGTCCATCGTCGAAAGCGCCGGCCGTGCCCTGAACGAAGGGCTGGCCAACCTGCTTGGCGACGTCAAGAAAGGGCGCATCACCCAGACCGACGAAACGCAGTTCGAAATCGGCCGCAACGTGGCGGTCACGCCGGGCGACGTGGTGTACGAAAACACGCTGTTCCAGCTGATCCAGTATTCGCCGGCCACCGCCACGGTGCACGAACGCCCCCTGGTGATCGTGCCGCCGAACATCAACAAGTTCTACATCCTTGACCTGCAGCCGGAGAACTCCTTCGTGCGTCACGCGGTCGAGCAGGGCTTTACGGTGTTCCTGATTTCCTGGCGCAATCCGCTGGCCAGCGATACCGACGGCGTCGATCGCGCCACATGGTCCGATTATCTCGACAACGCGGTGCTGCAGGCGCTGCGCGTGGCCAGCGACATCACGCGGCAGCCGCAGGTCAACGCCCTGGGCTTCTGCGTCGGCGGCACCATGCTGGCCTCGGCGCTGGCGCTGGCCGAAGCGCGCGGCGAGCATCCCGTCGCGTCCCTCACGCTGCTGACCTCGCTGCTCGATTTCCACGATACCGGCATCCTCAACGTCTTTGTCGACGAAGCGCATGCGCTGTGGCGCGACCACCAACTGGGCGCCGGCGGGCTGATGCCCGGGCGTGACCTGGCCACCACCTTCTCGTTCCTGCGGCCCAACGAACTAGTCTGGAACTACGTCGTCGGCAACTACCTGAAAGGCCAGAAGCCGCCGGCCTTCGACCTGCTCTTCTGGAACGGCGACAGCACCAACCTGCCGGGCCCGTTCTTCTCCTGGTACTTCCGCAATACCTACCTCGAGAACAACCTGAAGGTGCCGGGCCGGGCCCAGGCCGCCGGTTTGCCGCTGGACCTGACGCGACTGACGATGCCGGCGTATATTTTTGGTTCGCGCGAAGACCATATCGTGCCGTGGGTCTCGGCCTATGCGTCGACCCAGGTGCTGCGCGGCCCGCAGCGCTTCGTGCTGGGCGCGTCCGGCCATATCGCAGGCGTGATCAATCCGCCTGCCAAGAAGCGCCGCAGCTACTGGGTAGCGGACAATACCGGGCAAGCGGGGCATCCCTTGCCCGGCGATCCCAAGGCCTGGCTTGCGCAGGCCCAGGAAAAACCGGGCAGCTGGTGGCCCGACTGGACCGAGTGGCTGGCCGGGCATTCCGGCAAGCAGGTCAAGGCGCGTACGAAATCGGGCAATGCCCAGTACCGGCCGATCGAGCCGGCGCCGGGCAGGTATGTGAAGGTCAGGGCCGCCTGAAGCCGCGCACGCGGTGGGCCCAGGCCAATAAGAAAGTTAATCAACGAGGCGTCCGTCGCACACAGGAGGAAGTCCAATGAGCGGAAAACTGGCTTACGTTACAGGCGGGATGGGCGGTATCGGCACCTCTATTTGCCAACGCTTGGCCAAAGATGGCTTTCGCGTCGTGGCAGGCTGCGGCCCGAGCCGCAACTACCAGCAATGGCTGGATGAGCAGGCGGCACAGGGATACACGTTCCATGCCTCCGTCGGCAATGTCTCTGACTGGGAATCCACGGTAGAGGCGTTCGAACGCGTCACCGCGGAACTGGGCCCGGTGGACGTGCTGGTCAACAATGCGGGCATCACCCGTGATGGGCTGTTCCGGAAAATGACTGCCGACGATTGGCGCGCGGTCATCGACACCAACCTGAACAGCCTGTTCAACGTGACCAAGCAGGTCATCGACGGCATGGTCGAGCGCCAATGGGGGCGCATCATCAACATCAGCTCGGTGAACGGGCAGAAGGGCCAGTTCGGCCAGACCAACTACTCCACGGCCAAGGCCGGCATCCATGGTTTCACCATGGCGCTGGCCCAGGAAGTCGCGAGCAAGGGCGTCACGGTCAACACCATTTCGCCCGGCTACATCGGCACCGACATGGTCCGTGCCATCCGCCCGGACGTGCTGGAAAAGATCGTCGCCACCATCCCGGTGCGCCGCCTGGGCACACCCGAGGAAATCGCGTCCATGACGTCGTGGCTGGCTTCGGATGAGTCCGGCTTTTCCACCGGAGCGGATTTCTCGCTCAACGGCGGCCTGCACATGGGCTGACGCATCGCGGGCCGCCCGGCGGGCGGCCCTTCCGCGCCGCAGAGCTTCGGGGAGAAGGCTCCCGGCATTACACTCCACCCTATTCGAAGTCTTAGAGATCGCCCGATCCGGGGACAAACATGACGCAAGCACAAACCGGCGCCAGCCTGCGCCTGATTAAAAAGTACCCCAACCGTCGCCTATACGACACCCGGACCAGCACCTACATCACCCTGGCCGATGTGAAGCAGCTGGTTCTGGCCAACGAGGAATTCCAGGTCGTCGACGCCAAGAGCGCCGAAGACCTCACGCGCAGCATTCTCCTGCAGATCATCCTGGAAGAGGAAAGTGGCGGCATGCCCATGTTCTCGTCGAACATGCTGTCGCAGATCATCCGTTTCTACGGCCATGCCATGCAGGGCATCATGGGTTCGTACCTGGAAAAGAACATCCAGGCCTTCATGGAAATCCAGACGCGGATGGCCGAGCAGTCCAAGGGTCTGTACGGCAGTCAGTTCGGCCCCGAAGCCTGGACGCAATTCATGAACGTGCAGACGCCCATGCTGCAGAACATGATGAACAACTACATCGACCAGAGCAAAAACCTGTTCGTGCAGATGCAGGACCAGATGCAGGACCAGACCCGCGCCATGTTCTCGACCTTCCCGTTCACGCCGGGCGGCACGCCGGGCAGCGGGCGCAAGTAAGGAACCACCGAGCGGGGGCTTGGGCATCGTCGAGAATCCCGCATGCAAGACGCCGGCGTGGCAGTTGCCCGCCGGCTTTTCTTTTGCCTGATGGGACGCAACAATCAGTCTCTTTCACCCGTGCCAGGTTCAGGGATCTGTCAGTTTTATTCGTTACATTAATGCAAACGGTTCTTGTTTATATTTTTCAGAACCGCCGTTTCATTCGTGTCTCGAGGAATACCCCATGATCAAGAAAGCCTTGGCGCTGGCCATTGTCGGTTTGAGCGTGTCCGTCGCCCAAGCGGCTGAATACCCCATCGGCAAGCCGGTAGAAAAGGGTGGCATGGAAATCGGCGCGGTCTATCTGCAGCCCATCGAAATGGACCCGCCCGGAATGATGCGTCCCGCCAAGGACTCCGACGTGCACCTCGAGGCCGACATCCACGCCACGGCCGGCAACAAGACCGGTTTCCCCGAAGGCGAGTGGGTGCCCTACCTGGTCGTCAACTACGAAATCCAGAAGGTCGGCAGCCAGAACGTGCAAAAAGGCACCTTCATGCCCATGGTCGCCAACGACGGCCCGCACTACGGCGAAAACATCAAGCTCGAAGGCCCGGGCAAGTACAAGCTGAAGTATTCGATCCTGCCGCCGACGGCCAACAAGATGAGCCACTTCGGTCGCCACATCGACAAGGAAACCGGCGTGGGCGAGTGGTTCGAACCGTTCGACCTGGAATATGAATTCGTCTATGCCGGCACCGGCAAGAAGGGCGGTTACTGATCGTGCGCCGCCTGCTACGCGTGGTTGCCGCGCTGTTGATCAGCGTGGCCGGCTTGGCGGGCATGACGCCCGCGCAGGCGGACGAACTGCCCACCTTCACCCTGACGTTCAAGCCTGACGGCACGTTCGAGCCCGCACGTCTGGAAGTCCCGGCAGGCCGCTTCAAGATCGAGCTCATCAACGAGAGCAACGAACCGGTGGAATTCGAAAGCATTCCGCTGCGCAAGGAAAAAGTGCTGGGCCCCGGGGTCAAGTCCTTCGTGGTCATCACCATCTCGCGCCCCGGCGAGTATCCCTTCTTCGATGACTTTCACCAGTCGGTGAAAGGCACCCTGGTCGTCAAGGCCAAGGAATAGGCAGGCTGCATTACATGGAACAGGTCCTCTTTATCGTCTGGCGCGAAAGCGTCGAAGCCATGCTGGTGGTGGGCATTCTGTACACCTGGCTGCGCTCGACACCGGAAGGCGCGCGCGGGCTGAAGTATCTGTGGGGCGGCGTGGCCGCCGGGCTGGCGTTGGCCATTGCGTTGGCGCTGGTGCTGCTGGGCGTGTCGTCCTGGCTCAGTGACGAGGGGCAGGAATGGTTCCAGGCGGTCATGTCGCTGGCGGCGTGCGCGCTGGTGGTGCAGATGGTCGTCTGGATGAAAAAGCACGGCCGCACGCTCAAGGGCGAACTCGAAAGCGGGGCCCGTTCTTCCGTTGCCAGCGACAACTGGTGGGGCCTGTTCGTGCTGGTGGCCATTGCGGTGGCCCGAGAAGGCAGCGAAACCGTGGTGTTCCTGTACGGCACGGTGGCGGCGGGCGAGGGCGGCAGCAACATGCTGATGCTGGCCCTGGCCGGCGTGGCCGGTTTTGTCGTGGCGCTGTTGACCTTCTGGCTGCTGCAACTGGGCGGCAAGCTCATCACGTGGCGCCGCTTTTTCCGCGTGACCGAAATCCTGCTGTTGCTGCTGGCCGGCTCGCTGCTGGTGGGCGGCCTGGATCACCTGATTTCGCTGGACGTGCTGCCGACGATCATCGACCCGGTCTGGGACAGTTCGTGGCTGCTCAGCGACAGCACGGGTTTTGGCAAGATTCTGGCTGATTTTGCCGGGTACCGCGCCTTGCCGGCCTTGATCTCGGTATTGTTGTGGGTCGCTTACTGGATCGTGGTGTGGGCGCTGCTGCGCTGGGTGGGCGGCAAGCCCGCCCCGGTCGCCGCGGCCCGCGCGGCCTCCTGATTCCGACGCGATTGCCGGAATGAATTCATGAAGGTTTAACCATGGCAGCTGCACTCGGGCGGGCAACCTCCCGTATCGCCGACTTTCTTCGAGACCATGCCCCGCTGCTGCGCAAGCTGCAGTGGGGCATTGTTGCGATATACGCTTTCCTGCTGATCGTGCCGGCCGTCATGCCGTTGCCCGGCAATTCGGCATCGGTGTTCAACAATCTCACCATCGTCGCGCAGTTCGCCTTCTGGGGCGTCTGGTGGCCGTTCGTGCTGATTTCCATGCCGATCCTGGGACGGGCCTGGTGCGGTTGGTTCTGTCCGGAGGGCATGCTCTCCGAATGGGCCAGCGAACGCGGCCAGGGGCATGCCATCCCGAAGTGGATGCGGTGGGGCGGCTGGCCGTTCGTGGCCTTCGCGCTGACCACCGTCTACGGACAACTGGTCAGCGTGTATCAGTATCCTCTGGCGGTGCTGGCGGTGCTGGGCGGGTCCACGGTGGCGGCCATGATCGTCGGCTGGCGATACGGCCGCAGCAAGCGCGTCTGGTGCAAGTACCTGTGCCCGGTCAATGGCGTGTTCAATGTGCTGGCCAAGCTGGCGCCGTGGCACTTCAAGGTCGACGAAGAAAAGTGGCGCCATCCGGTCATCCGGATCGAACCCATCAACTGTGCGCCGCTGGTGCCCTTGCGGCACATGAAGGGCGCCGGCGACTGCCACATGTGCGGCCGCTGCAGCGGCTATCGCGGCGCCATTGCGCTGACGCCGCGTTCGCCCGAAGAAGAAATCGTCAACGTCACCGAGGGCGACGCCTGGCAGACAGTCTTGCTGTGCTTCGGCCTGATGGGCATCGCCATGGGCGCGTTCCTCTGGAGCGCCAGCCCCTGGTACGTGGCCGCCAAGCAATGGGCCGCCACCTGGCTGGTCGAGCACGACATCCTGTGGCCCCTGATGGACAACGCGCCGTGGTTCATCCTGACCCACTATCCGGAAGTGAACGACAGCTTCTCGTGGCTTGATGGCGCGGGCATCCTGTTGTTCGTGGTCGGCGCCACGGTCGTCGTGGGGGGCGCCAGCTTCCTGTCGCTCTGGATCGCCGACCGCCTGGTGCCGGCGGCGCCCTCGGCCACGCAATCGGCCGGCGGCGGGTTCCGCCCGGGTTTGCACAAGCTGGCGCAGGCGCTGATTCCTTCGGCCGGCATCGGCGTGTTCCTGGGCCTGTCGGCCACGACGGTCAACCTGCTCAAGCACGAAGGCGTGCGCGCCGCCTGGGCGGCGCCGGTGCGCTTCACGTTGCTGGCGCTGGCGGTGCTCTGGACCCTGCGGCTGTTTGCTCGGCTGTTGAACCAGCGCCCGGCCAGCCGCTTCAAGAAAGCACTGGCCTGGCTGGTGTTGCTGGCGGGCCTGACGCCATTCTGCTGGGCCTGGGTGCTGTTCTTCGCGATCTGGTAAGCGCGCGATGCGATAAAGTGAGGGCCTTCGCCGCCTGGGCGGCTTCCCTCGCTTCATCCGATCATGGCCATCTACGCGTTTCGTCTCATCAACGTCTTCGCCTCCAGCACCTTCAGCGGCAATCCGCTATGCGTCTTCGAAGACGCGCGCGGCATGGACGATGCCACCATGCTGAACCTGGCGGCGCAATTCAACCTCTCCGAAACCACCTTCATCCTGCCTTCTGAACAGGCTGATGCGCGGGTGCGCATCTTCACGCCCGGCTACGAAATGAAGTTCGCCGGGCACCCCACCATCGGCACGTCGCAGGTGCTGCGGGACCTGCTGAAATCCGGCGATGCCCTGACGCTGGAATTCAAGGCCGGCCTCGTGCCGGTGACGGCCCATGGCGATGCCTGGACCTTCACCGCGCCGTGCCCCGACGGCGTGCGCACGGCGCCGCCCGAATTGCCGGCCGCCGACATTGCCGCACTGGTGGGATTGCAGCCCGATGACTTGCTGGGTGAACCGATCTGGGTAGATACCGGCGCCGATCAGTTGCTGGTGCCGCTCAAGAGCGTCGAGGCCGTGCGCCGCGCGCGTCCCGACGCCACGCAGCTGCATCGCTGGCAGGCCAGCAGCCTGGGCCGCAAGACCTGCTACCTGTTTGCCTTTGACGCGGGGCGTCGCCAGGACGAGCGCGACGTGGTGGTGGCGCGCTACTTTTTCGCCAAGGCGGGCGGCGGCGTGGACGAAGACGCGGGTACGGGCTCGGCGTGCGCCAACCTGGGCGGTTGGCTGCGGCACCAGGGCCGCGCCTTGCCGGCCAGCATCCTGGTCGAGCAGGGCGACCAGATGGGCCGGCCATGCCGCCTCTTGCTGGACGTGCAGGCCGATGGGCGCATCCAGGTCGGCGGGCGCGCGCTTGAAATCGGTCGCGGTACGGTCAACGTCTAGGTCCGCCGCGAGGCGTGCCGGCGGCTCAAGCGGCTGAACGGGCCGGACGACCGCCTGGCGCCAAAAACAACGCGGCGCCTGCGTTTGCACGC
>NZ_JCBANA010000074.1:0-30859 GCF_059760725.1 Achromobacter sp. 1014246743 | reverse complement strand
GCCGGCACCCTTGCCCGCGGTGCCGGCCGTGCCGGCGATACCCGCGAAGTATCGCGAGGTCTTTCTGCAGACCATGGGCCAGGACCTGGCGAGGCTGGAGCAGGCGCAGGCCGCCGGCGACGCCCAGGCGCTGCGCAAAGTGCTGCACCGCATGCGGGGCGGTTTCGCGGCGGTGCAGGCGCGCGATCTGCAGCAGTTGACGCAGTATGCCGAAGACCGGTTGGTGGCGGGCGGCCTGAATGACGCCGCCCGCGCCGGCCTGGCCGCCTTGACGGCGGCGCTGGGCCAGGCGCTGGCCGAGGTGTGAGCCCGGCGCGGCGCTGCCCGGGCGCAGGCTACCAGCGGTAGCTGACATTGAGCATCCCGCCATAGCCGCGCTGATCGTGTTCGCCGGCCTGGCCGAACACGTGGCCGGACACTTGCACCCGCTTGCCCACGCGGCCTTCCGCGCCCAGTTTCAATTCCAGCGCGTTGCGCGCCGGCTGCGCTGCCAGGGTGTTCTCGCCCATGCGCACCTTCGGATTGCCGCCGTTGTGCAGCCAATTGGTCTCGAGGAACGGGCGCACCGCCGGCTTGTCGGCCTGGGGCGCGGTGCGCGGATACACGCGCACGCCCACGCGTGATTGCCAGGCATTGTCGGCGTCGCTGCGCATGCGGGTGCCTTGCAGCGTGGCGTCCTTGGCGTCATAACGGCTGTAGATGACCTGCGCATTCGGTTCGATCACCAGGGCTTCCAGGGTCGAGCCGGCCGCAAAGGGCTGGATCGCGTAGCCGGCTTCCAGCGAGGCGCTCCAGACGTTGGAACGATAGCGGACCGATCCCAGTTCGCTGCTGATCTGGTTGCGGTAGCGGCTGTACTGCAGCCAGGTGTCGGCATAGGCGCCCAGGCGGGTGAAATCGTTGGCGTAGTAGGTGCCGTATACCCCCACCGCGTAGCCGGAGACCTTGCCGCGGGCCCGCGCATGGGTCGATGCATGGGCGCCGGGAAGCATCAGCGTCGACACGGCGCGCGAGCGCGCATCGCCATAGCCGCCCATCAGGCCGGCGTAGGCGGCGCCGTCCTGGCCGACGGCAGCCTTGAACAGGTCGCCGCCCAACTGCACCATGGCGCTATCGGTATCGACATCGACTCGCCCTTCCGACATGCGCAGGCCGCTGTCGTGGCGCCCCTGCACCCGGGCCCACAAGCCGCGGCCGGTCGCCGCAGTGGCGTCGCCATCGGCATAGGCCGGTACGCGGTCATGCAGGCTGTGGGTGAACAGGCGCGTGCTGGCCAGGCGGTTGCCGGCCCAGGCGCCGCTTTCCGGCGATACGTTCTTGAAGCCGTTGCCGGGCAGCACTGGCTCGGGCGGCGTCACGGGCGGGGCGGGGACGTCGGGATCGGTCGGGTTCGTCGGGTCGGTGGGGCCCGGTGGCGCCGTGGGCGGCGTGTAGTCGGACGTCAGGTACCAGTCCGGTGCCACGCCGCCGTTGCCGCCGCGCACCAGGCTGTAGTCGTAGCCGTTCAGGGACACGGTGGCGGCGCTGGCGCGGTAGCCGGTGGACCCGCTGTCCAGGCGGAACGCGTCGGGGGTGGTGGTGCCGCCGTTGACGGTCTCGACGACCCGGATGCCGTATTGGGTCTGGCCGCCGTCGCCGCCCGCGTTGACGATGCGCAGCGACGTGTTGCCCGACGTGGTGCCGCCGTCGATGACGAGCTTGTCGGTGGGCGACGCATCGTCGCCCAGTTGCGTGTTGAGCACCAGCGTGCCGCCGCCGACGTAGTTGTTGACCGTCAGCGTCTTGAAACCCGTGCCGCCGGCCGGCGCGGCGAAGGCCACGGTACCGGCGTTGTTCAGCGTGCCCAGGCTGGAATCATTGCGCACGGTCCAGGCGCTGGCGCTGTCCAGCGTCAGGCTGTTGATGCGGCCGGGCCCGCGCTGCACCAGGGCGCCGGTCAGCGCCGAGCCGTTCTTGAGCGATACGTCCACGATGCCGCTGTCGGCCAGCACGTCGCCAGTCAATACGGCGTTCGACGCGTCCAGGTTGACCTGTTCGCTTTCGATCACGGTCGACACGCCGCCGCTGGTCACGGTGACCGAGCGCGAATGCAGCAACACGCCGCTATCGATATCGCCGCCCGTGCGTGTCGTGATGTTGGAATCCGACACCAGGAAGGTATGGCCGCCGCCGGAGGCGAGCAGGCCCACGCCGTCCTGGGTGCTGATCTGGCTGCCATTGCGCAGCACGACGCTGTTGCTCAGCCCGGCGGCCGTCAGGTAGCTCCAGATGCCGTTGGCGCCCGCGCCCTGCAAGGTGAAGCGGGTGCTGTCCAGGGTCACGGCGGCGCGGTTGCTCATCGACAGCCCGGACGCATTGGCGCCGGACGTGTTGACGACGGTGTTGCGCGCCGACAGGCTGGCGCCGGTGCCGCTGGCAAACAGGCCATAGGCGGTGGCACCGCGGGTGGTGACGTTGACGTCTTCCAGCGTGATGGCGGCGCCGCCCACGCGCGCCAGCACGCCGACCGCGCCGTCGCCCTGGGTATCGATGTCGACGCGGGTGGCCTGGATGGTGGCCGAGCTGCCGTATTCGCGCGACACATACAGGCCATGGGCGTTGTTGCCCAGGGTCTTGACGGTGCCGTCGGTCAGCGTGACCACGCCGGCGCGGTTGTCGATGCCCAGGTGCGCCGACGTGATGTCAAAGCGGTTGGCCGTGAAGGCCGTGCCGGTGGACGGCAGCCACACGCCGGTGCCCAGGTAGCCCAGGGCCGAGATGGAAACATTGTCCACCACGGCCGAGGTGTTCGTCGCGTTGATGTTCAGGCCGTAGCTGACGTCGCCGGTGGACACGAGCGTGGCGTTGCGGATGTCGGCAACCGAGGCGGGGCCGCTGCCCGAACTGAGCATGATCGCCGCGCCGCTTGACGTGATGCTGCCACCGTCCATCTCGAAACGGCCGCCTTCGACGCGGGCGCCGGCGCCGTTGGCCGCGTTGACCACGGTGCCGCGCAAGGTCACGAGGGAATTCTGGTCATTCACGTTCACGCCAGGTGCAAGATTGCCGGTGACGGTGATGGTGCCGCCTTCTATGGCGATGCGACCGCCGCTGTCGACGTAGGCGCCGCCCGCGTTGTACAGCGATGTGGCGACGGTGACGTCCTTGGCGGTGATGACTGCATTGGCGCCTTCGGCGCGCAGGCCGCTGCTGCCGCTGCCCGCCGTGGTGACGCTGCCGCCGTCCAGCTCGATGCGGCCGCCGTTCTGTGCGTAGACACCATGCGAATAGGCGCCTTGCGTGGAAATGTCGGTGTGCGCGGCGGTGATCAGGCTGCCGGCGCCGATGGCGGCCAGGCCGTGCGCGCCCTGGCCGTCGCCCAGCGTCTTGATGGTGCTGCCCGTCAGCGCAGCGCTGCCGCCGGCGCTGGCGCGCACGCCGATGGTGATGCGCGCCGAGGCCGAGCCGGCATTGACGGCGATGCCGTCGCCGCGCACGGCGTTGCCGGCTACGGAAACGTCGATGGCGCCGCCGGTGCCGGCGTGCGTGACGGTGTCGCCGGGGTTCAGCGTGACTTGCGTGCCGCCGGCCGGGTCATTGACGAGGACCTGGGCGAAGTCCGCGGCCAGGGCAGGGCCGGAAAAGGCGGGCAGCGTGGCGGCCAGCACGCCCAGCATGATGGGGTTCAGGGGGATGCGCATTGAGGGCTCCTTGGCCCTTGGCCTTGGCGCACCCGTACACATCGATCAGAACCCGGTCGGAGACACTCCGCATTGTTCAAGCGTACTGGCACGCACCGGACAAAGGCGATGACGTATCGGTAGCCTTCATGTTGCGTTGCGGCAGGACACTAAAAAACAGGACGATTCTCAAAAGCGCTGCATTGATTGGCAGGAGTGGTAAGCGACTGAAAACCAGAAGATTCTCAAACCCGCGAGCGCGATTCAATGCCTGGACGAGGGGGCGTGCGTCGTCCGTCGTTGGCTGGCCAGATCAGGCCAGGCGGTCGAGCAATGCGCGCGCCTGCGCCACGACGTCGGCGTCGTTGGGCCGGAAGGTCAGCGGCAAGGCCTGCGCAAGATGCGTGAAATGGGCCTGGCTGCTGCGCAGGTAGGTGGGGTCGTAGTGCCGCTCGATCAGTTCGCGCGCCAGGTCGGCGCGGCGGCCCTCGTCGATCATGCCGTGCCAGGCGGCAACGGTGTCGCGGCTGTGCAGGCCGACCATGCGTTGCAGCTGTGCCTTGAACCACTCGGGATGCGCGAACAGCTGCGCGTAGTCCTGCTGCAGAAAGGCCGCGCGGTCTTCGCGGCTGGCGGTGACGGCGACGCAGGCGCCTTGGTGCATGGCTGCCAACAGCGCCGCCGGCAGCGCTACCGCGCCGATCTTGCGGCTTTCGGCTTCGACGAAGACCGGCCGGGCCGGATCGAACTGGCGCAGGCCGCAAGCCAGGCGGGTGTCGAACCCTTTTTGCGTGGGCTGCGCGGTGCCGGGCCAGCCGCCCAGCAACGAGCCACGGTGGGCGGCCAGCGCCTCCAGGTCGAGTGTTTGCGCGCCGGCCTGCGCCAGGGCGCCAAGCAGGCGCGTCTTGCCGCTGCCGGTGGGGCCGGTGAGCACCACGAAACGCAGCGTGGGCGGCAGGGTGTCCAGCGTATCGAGCGTGGCGCGGCGGTAGGTCTTGTAGCCGCCGTCGAGCTGGCGGGCGCGCCAGCCGATCATGTTGAACATCACGGTCATCGAACCCGACCGCTTGCCGCCGCGCCAGCAGTAGATCAGCGGTCGCCAGCCCTGCGGGCGGTCGGCAAAGGTGGTGTCCAGGTGGGCGGCGATGTTGCGCGCCGCCAGCGTGGCCCCCAGGCGGGTCGCCTCGAAGGGCGATTGACGGTACAGCGTGCCCACGCGGGCGCGCTCGTCGTTGCTGAACACCGGCGCGTTCACGGCGCCGGGGATGTGGTCGTCGGCGAATTCCAGCGGCGAGCGCACGTCGATGATTTCGTCGAAATCATCCAGTCTGTCCAGGCCGGCGAGCAGGTGTTTCAAGGTGGAACCATCCAGGGGGGATGGCGCATTCTCGCATGCGGCACCGCCTGGCGGCATGCCCGCGGCCGACGCACGGGGCGCCGGCCGCGGGCCTGGCCCCTTACGCGCTGAACGCCAGCGCGTTGGTCAAGTCGCCCATGGGCTGCTGGCCGCGGGCCTTCATGGCGTCGTCGCGGGCCTTCAGGCCGTCAAGCGTGGGCAGGTCGAACAGGCGCGTGGCCAGGCGCAGGATCGAGCCGGTGTCGTAGAGGGTGTGGTCGACGGCGCCCTTCCTGGCGAAGGGGGATACGACGAGGGTCGGGATGCGCGTGCCGGGGCCCCAGCGGTCGCCTTGGGGCGGCGCCACGTGGTCCCACCAGCCGCCGTTTTCGTCCACGGTGATGACCACCACCATGTTGTCCCATTGCGCGCTCTTGCGCAGGCTGTCGACGATGTGCGCGATGTGGCGATCGCCCGAGTCCACGTCGGCGTAGCCGGCGTGCATGTTCAGGTTGCCTTGCGGCTTGTAGAACGTCAGCGGTGGCAGCTTGCCGGCTTCGGCGTCGGCCAGGAATTTGTTGGTCGACGACAGGTCGCCCAGGCCGCCGTCGCGCAGGTGCGCGGTGCGGGCCGCGGTGCCGGGGCCGGTGCTCTTGAAGTAGTTGAACGGCTGGTGGTGCGCCTGGAAGTTGGGCGACGACGGAAAGCCGGTGTTGGCCGTCGAGTCGACCGCCGCTTGCCAGCCGCCGGCGTACCAGGCCCAGTCCAGGCCCTTGGCGCTCATCAGGTCGCCGATGTTGCTGTGGTCCTGCGGCACCATGGTCTGCGGGCTGGTGGCATCGGCCAGTTCGGGATGCGTGGCATCGCGCGAGAACGACGGCCAGTAGGGCGGGGCCATGGTGTTGACGCCATAGCCGTCCGGCGTCAGCGCGCTGGCGCCGAACTGCGGAATGCCGGTGAGGGCGCTGGCAGGCGAGGTGGGCTTGGGTTGCAGGCGCGGGTCCGTGGGGTCGCTGCTTTGCAATTGCGCGATCTGGGTACTGGCGACCGACGTGGTGGCGTTGGGATAGAACGGCGGACGGCCCGCCACCAGGTACTGGTGGTTCAGGAACGAGCCGCCGAATGCGCCCTGGAAGAAGTTGTCGCACAGCACGAATTCCTGGGCCAGCTTCCACAGGCGCAGGTTGTAGGCGGAATCACTGTAGTGGCCCATGACCAGTGCGCCCGAGTCGGCCCAGGCCACGAAGGGGTCGTTCTTGCCGCCGTTGATCTGCATCTGGTTCTGGTAGAACACGTGCCAGAGGTCGCGCGTGACCACGCCTTGCGGCAGCGGTTCGCCCTGCGGACCGCGCAGGTCGAACGGCGCGTTGGCCAGGTTGTTCATGTAGGGCGCGGTCTGGTCGACCTGGTAGGTGATGTGGTTGGCCTGTTGCGAGGTGGGTACCATGCCGCCCCACACGGGCGGCAACACCGACAGCGGGGTGCCGTCGCGGTCGTTCTGCGTGTAGTCGGCGGCGGTCAGCGCGGACAGCGGCTTTTCCACGCCGGGGAAATTGGCGAACAGGTTATTGAAGCTGCGGTTCTCGGCGAAGATCACGACCAGCGTCTTGACGTTCTTGCGCAACTGCGCGGTCACGTCGGGCGCGGCGGGCGGCGCGGCCGGCGGCGGGGGCGTCGTGGTGCTGTCGTTGTCGTCATCGCTATCGCTGGAGCACCCGGCCAGCGCGCCCAGCGTGGCGGCGCTGGCGCCGAGCGCGGCGATGCCGGTCAGGAAGCCCCGGCGGGTGGCGAGGACGGGCGAGTCGGCGTTCACGGAATCGGCGGACGTCGGCGTCGCGGCAGCCTGCGCGTTCGCGCGCTTTTCTTTTTCAGACATGGTTGTAGACCTATGCGGATAGGGCGGCGCCCTGTCATGGCGCCACGGGATCGCCGGATGACAGCCGGCATCGTTAACGGCCGCTAGGCTAGAGACGCCAGGTTCTATCGATGTGACGTTCTGCTGTCGGCAAGCTGTACGCCGGGCGGGCAGGCACGGATTTCCCTTAGACTTGTGAAATTGGTGAAACCCGAGTGAAAGCTATGACCGACATCCCCGCAGACGAATCCGCGCGCAAGGCGGCGCCGTCGCGTACCAAGCCGCCGGAAGTGCGGCTCGACGAACTGATGGGTGCGGCCCAGGCGCTGTTCCTGGAAAAGGGCGTGGACGCCACCACCATCAGCGAGATCACGGAAGCGGCGGGCGTGGCCAAGGGCACGTTCTACGTCTATTTCCCGTCCAAGCAGGAAATGCTGGCCGCACTGGCCGAGCGTTACGTGCGCCACTTCGTGCAGGCGCTGGACGAGGCGATCTCCGCGTGCGATGAAGACGACTGGGTCGGGCGGCTGCGCGTCTGGATCCACGCCAACGTCACGACCTATCTGCGGACGTACCGGGTGCACGACATCGTCTTCACGCACACGCATCACCATGCGCGCGAGGGCCATACCGAGAACGACGTGATCCGGCAATTGAAGGGCATCCTCGAGGCCGGCATGCGGGCCGGCGCCTGGAAGCTGGACAATCCCCGCATGACGGCGCTGTTGATCTACGCCGGCGTGCACTGCGCAACCGACGATGCGATCCTGGCCCGGTTGTCGGACGTCACGGATTTCGCTACCGGCATCGCCGACGCCTACTTGCGCATGTTGGGCGTGCCGGCGCGCGGCTAAGGGGCGAGTCGGCGCGGCGCGCGGACCGCGATGGAGCCGCGCTGCATGACGGCATCTATCCCCCCTGACTTGCACACTTTGCGAAACAACGCTATGATTCAAGGCTTGCTTTTTCACGCGCCCGTAGCTCAGCTGGATAGAGTACCTGGCTACGAACCAGGGGGTCGTAGGTTCGAATCCTGCCGGGCGCGCCATTGAAATTCCTGCACGGGGTTCAATGGAAATCGTGAATCGTGAGTCGTGAAAAACGAAAGCGAAAGCGAAAACGAAAGCAAATGCAGTGCGGCGGTAAGATTATTCTGATATAATTTTGCCTCTTTGCCGGAGCGCCCGTAGCTCAGCTGGATAGAGTACCTGGCTACGAACCAGGGGGTCGTAGGTTCGAATCCTGCCGGGCGCGCCAAATACCGCAAAGAAGAACGTCAAGAAATACGCAGTAAAAATGAAAAGGCCTTTGATCTCGCATCGAAGGCCTTTTTGTTTTGCCCGCGGGTTTCGTGGGTGTGATGCGTGGCACGCGTTGTGTGCACGTATCTTGTGCATCGGGATATCGCGTTTGACCGGCGTCTTTCAGTCCGTGGCGGGGCGGGCCGGCGCGACGGGCTTGTCTTCGCTGTCTTCCAGGTCCCAGTGGCCAACGGTGTACCAATCGTCGCCCAGCAGTTCGGCGGGGTGCAGGGTGCGGCCCGAGCCATTGCCGCAGGCCAGCGCGTCGGTCGGGCAGTAGCGGTCGCAGCCCCAGCAGATGCGTTCGGGGTGCTTGGGATGCAAGGGAAATTTCTTGGCCATGGCGCGGGTAGGGGGGCGGCATGCGTGCCGGCCAGTCCAGCGTACTGCGGCCTGCGTGGGCGCCATTTGACGTGGCGCAAGCCATGCGCAGCGCTGCCCCGGCGCGAAAACCCGCCGCGCTGATTTGCAGACCCATCCTGCTTCATGTTATAAACACGCCTCTTTAGCGCGCCCGTAGCTCAGCTGGATAGAGTACCTGGCTACGAACCAGGGGGTCGTAGGTTCGAATCCTGCCGGGCGCGCCACCTTATTTGAACGGCCTGACGGTTTTCCGCCAGGCCGTTTGCTTTGGTGAATCGCGAGATGCGCCCTGGTCTGGTGGAACGCGCGCGTTCCTGCTGTACCCGCGCGCTTCGCGTTACCAGACGCGGTAGGTCTGGCCCGTCTGGGCCCCTTCGACGCTGCGGCTGTAGGCCAGCGCCACGCGCTTGGCGGGGGCGGCTTCGAAACCCAGGAAGTAGGGGCCATAGCCTTCCCACGATTCCTGCAGCACCGTCGGGCTGACCGAGTTGATGCGCGCGCCTGCCAGTTCCACGGCCGCACCCCGCACGAAACCATCGATGGCCGAGTTCACGGCCGAGGCATTGGCGCCGAAGCGGATGGGCTCGTCGCTGACGATGCCGCTGGTCAGCGTGATCGAGCCGCCCTGGTTCAGGTAGTGCTGGCCGATCAGTGCCAGGTCGACCTGGCCCAGCAGCTTGTCGTGCAGGCCGATCTTGAATTGTTCGGCGGTCATTTCCGCCAGCGGGCCGAAGTGCAGCGCGCCGGCGGTGGAGATGATGGCATCGACCTTGCCCACGCGTTCGAACAGGGCGCGGATGCTGTCGCTACGGGTGATGTCCACCTGGTATTGGCCCTGGGTCTTGCCCACGGCGATGATGTCGTGGCGCTGGCCGAGTTCCTGGGCCACGGCGCGGCCGACGGTGCCACTGGCGCCGACTAGAAGGATTTTCATGGTGGTTTCCTGTTGATCAGTGAATGGGGCGCCGCGGACCGTCCGCCAGCGCATGAAAGCATTCTGCCGCGGGCATTCCTATGGAAAAATCCAGGAATGGTTGGAACACTTCACACTCAGGGTGCGTAATTCATGGATCGTCTGCTCAGCATGGAGATCTTCGTGGCGGTGGTCGAGCTGGGCAGCCTGACGGCCGCAGCCGCGCGCCACGAGATGTCGCCCGCCATGGCCGCCAAGCACATCAAGGGGCTGGAGGCGCGGCTGGGGCTGCGCCTGATGAACCGCACCACCCGCCGGCAGAGCCTGACCGAAGCGGGCCAGGCCTACTATGTGCGGTGCAAGGCCATCCTGGCCGACATCCGCGACGCGGAGCAGGGCGCCGAAGCGCTGCGCGTGGCCCCGCGTGGCACGCTGCGCATCACCTCGACCGTATCGTTCGGCTCGGTGGCCCTGGCGCCCGCCGTGGCGGATTACCTGGGCCTTTATCCGGACGTCAGTGTCGAGCTGGCCTTGAGCGACGTCGTCGAGGACATGGTCGCCTCGCGCTACGACCTGGCGGTGCGCATTGGCGAGCCGCAGGATTCGGGGCTGGTTGCGCGTCGCATCGGCAGCTACCAGATGATCATCTGCGCCGCGCCCGCCTACCTGGCCCGCTACGGCACGCCGGCCACGCCCGCCGACCTGGCCCGCCACCAGTGCCTGGACTTTTCGTATTGGGGGCGCCGTACGGGCTGGCGCCTGGCTGATGGCGCGGGCGGCGACGCCGATTACCCGCCGACCAGCCGCTTCATTTCCAACAATGGCCAGGCCCTGCGGCAGGCGGCACTGGCCGGTTTCGGCATCGTGCTGCAGCCTGAGATCCTGCTGGCCGACGATGTGCGCGCAGGCAGGCTGGTGCCCATCCTGCAGCCGCATTGGCCGGCCGCCCGGCCCATCACGTTGCTGTACGCCAAAGACAGGCAGGCGCTGCCCAAGCTCACGACGTTCGTGGAGTTCGTCGTGGCGCGGTTCGCGCAGAAGGCCGGCGGGCGGCGAGGCAGGTAGGGGGGATGCGGGCGTCAGCCGCGTCGTCGGTCCATTGCCGTCAGGCAGGTGCCGTTCTTGATCAGCTGGTAGACCTGTCCGCCCAGCCACGCGACCTTTTCGCCTGAGCTGGTGCGGCAGACGCAATGCGTCTTGGGATCGAAGCGGGACGTTCCCAGGGCCGAATAGGCGTCCGGGTCCGAAACGAAGCGTTCGATGCGGTACAGCGTACCGTCCGGCGCGGTAGCCAGGACGTCGGTCAATCGTCTTGCGGTTCCGAGCATGTGAAGTACCTCCGATGCGCGGGGCCGTCTTTCACGCGGCGCCAAGGTTGCTCGAACATTGCCATGGGTTCGGGCCAGGGTCGGGAGGACCCCGGTCGATATCAATGGACATGTCCTCCTAACGATGAATCATCGAGCTGGTCGGGTGAGACGCCCAGGGCTTCCGAGATGCGGTCCAGGATGATCTGGCGGGGCCGCGGGCGAGGCCTTTCCAATTCGATGTAAATGGAGTGATCCACCCCCAGGCGGGCAGCCATATCAGCGGTGCTGATATTCAGGTGCTCGCGCCAGGCGCGTATCAGGCTCCAATCGTTGCCGGTTTTTAGACTTGCGACAGCTGATGGTACGACGCTTTTCTTTGCAGCGGGTGGTTTATGCGTGGAGGTGGGGCGGCAGGCATCCCGCAGCGTATTTCTGGCCTTGGCGCTTTTGCGAGCGTCAGGGGGCGGCGCGGTGCCAGGCTCGGCGGTGAAGATCGTGCCGCCATTGATCTGGCGGTAGAGATTCTCGCCGATCCAGCACAGGACTTCACCGTTGTCGAGCATGCATTCGCAATCCAGGTGGTAATTGCTGGGAATGCTCTCGAGCTTGGCGATGGTTTCCGTGGTCGTGGCATGCCGTACCACCCGGTGCAGGACACCGTCCGGCGAACGCACGAACACGTCGGGAAGTCTCCAGGAAAACGGAATGATGATCTCCAGGGCTGCAAGGATTATCTGCCACTGTATCCCTCTGCGCGTACGGTGAGATTTGGGGTTTCCCCTGCATCGCCGACGCTTGTTCATCGTAGTCCTCTCGCAATCAAACATCTTCACAAATCTTCACGGCGCAACGTGCTGTGCGCGGCCGAATGCCAGCAAGATTGCGAGTTGTTCGTCAGCGCCCGCCCCAGTTGCCGTGATGTCTTCGCCTGTGATCGACACCCCGCGATCCGCGCCGCGCGCGCACCGCATCACCTGGTGGGCCGCCGGGCTCGCGTGTGGCCTGCATGCCCTGGTGGCGTGGTGCCTGTGGCGCGAGGCGGGCGAACGGCCCGCCATGCCGTGGTCACCACGGCAGGAAGCGGCATTCTTCGTGGACGTGTTGCCGGCCGAGCCGGCGCGGCGCGAGGCCTTGCCCGCCGCGGCGCTGCCCGCGCAGCCAGCCGCGGCGCAGGAACCGGGCGCATCCGCTGAGCCGGCCCGGTCGCAAGCGTCGGCCAGACCTCAAGAACCCGCCAGTCGGCAGGCGCCGCCGAAGCGGCTCCCCGCCGCGCCCGCCATCCCCTCAAGACAACAGGCGACCCCGGCATCGCCGAATGCCTCGTCGTCAACGGCCAAGCCGTCATCGGCGCCCGCCGCGGTATCGCCGCATGATTTCCGCTGGCGCGGCGAAGACGCCGCCGCGCAAGGCACGCCGCGCGCGCGTGGGCAAGCGCGCGTGGACCTCGCGCCCAAGCCGCGGGCCGAGCCATCGGCATTGGCCAAAGGCATCGCCCAAAGCGCCAGGCCGCCTTGCCGCGACGCGCATGCCCATCTGGGATTGCTGGCCTTGCCGTTGCTGCTGGCCGATAGCGTGCGCGATGACGGCTGCAAATGGTAGCGGGGCGGTTGGCGCACAGGCAGCGCCCGGGCTTGCGCAGGCGCGCCTTGTCGCGGTCATGCGATGGCGATCGCGGGGCGCGCGGCACCGCCGCGTTTCAGAACCCCGCCGCCTCCAGCAAGCGTGGCATGACTGCTGCGGCCGCGCCGCGCACGTTGTAGTGGGCCTGCGCATCCAGCGGCGTGGCCGCGGGATTGACCTGCACGACCGTCGCCCCGGCCCGCAACGCGTGCAGCGGCAACTCGGCAGCGGGATACACCAGCGCCGACGTGCCGATGGCCAGGAACAGATCGCATTGCTCGGCGGCCGCTTGCGCGGCCTGCCACGCCCCGGTCGGCAGGCTTTCGCCAAACCACACCACCCCGGGCCGTATCGGCGCGCCGCAGTGCACGCATGCCGGCGGCGTGATCGCGCGGCCTTCGTCAGCCAGCGCATCCGCGCCCTCCGCAGCAAACGTCGCGGGGCGCGCGCAGCGCGAACAGCGCGGCGCATGCAGGCTGCCGTGCAGATGCAGCACCTTGTCGCTGCCCGCGCGTTCATGCAGGTTGTCGACGTTCTGCGTGATCAGCGTCAGCGCAGGCACGTGGCCGGCCAGCGCGGCAATCGCGCGATGCGCCGCATTCGGCGAAGTGCGATCGACCTGCGCACGTCGCCATTCGTACCAGCCCCAGACCCTGTCCGGCTGCGCCGCAAACGCTTCGGGCGTGGCCAGCGCGCTGGCGTCAAAGCGCGACCACAGACCCGTAAGCGCATCGCGAAACGTCGCAATGCCGCTTTCGGCCGACACGCCGGCGCCCGTGAAGACGACGACGTTCACCGCCCGCGCCAACGTGTCGGCCAGCGCGGGCGGAATGGAAAGTGGGGCAGCGGTCATCGCGGAAACCTCTCAAGTGAACTGCCCGCTACGCTGCACGCGCGGGCAGGGGGCTGTCAAGCGTTGCCGGCGCCGCCCACGCCGCCAGGCATTGCCGCCGACGTCCCGAATCATGGATACTGGACAGCCTGATTGGGATTGTTCAACGGCAAGGCCCGGACGCGGCCCTGCCCGACCCGGAGACACGAGCATGTCCGAAGCACCCGCCGGCCTGGACCGGTTGCGCCATTTCATCGCCACCGCCACCCGCCTGGCCACGCCCGCCGGACTGGCGCAGTCCCCCGAACTCGAAGCCGAATTCGCCGCCCTCATCCGCCACGACGACTGGCTGCCCGACGCCTGTACCGTGCCCCACCCGCAGTACTACCAGCAATACCTGCTGCACTGCGACCCCCTCGAACGCTTCAGCCTCGTCAGCTTCGTCTGGGGCCCAGGCCAGCAAACCCCCGTGCACGACCACGAAGTCTGGGGCTACGTCGGCATGCTGCGCGGCGCCGAAGTCAACCAGCGCTACACCCGCGCGGCCGACGGCCGGCTGTCCACCCTGGGCCAGCCCGACACCTTGCGCCCCGGCGACGTAGAACGCCTGTCACCGCAAGAAGGCGACATCCACCGCGTCTCCAACGCCTTTGCCGATCAAGTCTCGATCAGCGTGCACCTGTACGGCGGCAACATCGGCGCCGTCTCGCGCCATGTGTACGACCCCGCCACCGGCCAGGCCAAACCGTTCGTCTCCGGTTATTCCGCGGCCAGCATCCCCAACCTGTGGGACCGCTCCGCCGCCGTGCGCGCCGCGCTGCCCGTCCAGCCCGCCTGAGGCCTGTTCGCGGGCCGGCGCCCGTGCTATGTTCGCGTCCTAAATATTGGGAAATACCAGAACAATGGACAAGACACTGCTCAAGGGGCTGATGGTATTGGAGGCCGTCACCGACGTAGACAACCCGCCGCGCACCATCGATGCGCTCGCGGCCCGCGTCGGCCTCACGCGCAGCAACACCCACCGCACCCTGCAAACCCTCATCCACGCCGGCTACGTCATCAAAGACGAAGACGGCGGCGGCTACCGCGGCGCCGTCCGCCTGTTCGAGCTCGCCGCCCGCCAGCTCGGCCAACTCGACATCCGCAAACTCGCCGCGCCCTTCATGCGCACCCTGGCCGACCAGACCGGCGAAACCGTACACCTGTCCGTCCTGGACGGCTTCGACGTCGTCTACGTCGACAAGATCGACAGCCCCCAACCCATTCGCGCCTACTCCATGGTTGGCGGCCGCGCCCCCGCCTATGCCGTCGCCACCGGCAAAGCCCTGCTCGCCTACCAGCCCGACGGCTACGTCGAACGCTACGCCGACAAACTCGCGCGCCACACCCCCGCCACCATCGTCTCCATGCCCCTCTTGAAAGACGAACTGCACAAAGTCGTCCGCGCCGGCTACGCCGTCAACCGCGGCGAATGGCGCGAAGGCGTAGGCGGCCTGGCCGTCACCCTCTTCAACAGCCTGGACCAACCCGTCGCCGCCATCGGCATCTCCGGCCCCCTGGACCGCCTGAGCGCCGCCCGCATGAAACAACTGGCCCCCGACGTCGCTGCCTGCGCCCAATCCATCTCCCAAGGCATGGGCTACCGCCGAGGCTTCCTGGGCCAGTAAAAAAGCGGATCAGCGCCAGCCCCAATCCCCACCGCCACACCCCCAAGCGGTAGTCAATTCGCCAACAGCATTCCAAGCCGCCCAAACAAGCACCCCCGCCCGCCGACGGCGCCAAGCGCGACTTAAGAACCCCACCTCCCGCGCACCCACACCCCCAAACGCCACAATAAAAAAACTACCGCCCCCCCGACAACCTGACGACCTCCCCCCACCGAGCAACCTCCTGCTTCACCACCACGTCCGTATCCGCAGGCGTACTACCCACCGCATCCGCCCCCAGCTTCAACGCAGCCTCCCGCACCGCAGGCAACGCGGCCGCCCGCTGCATCCCTGCCGACAGCCGCTCCACGATCGCCGCAGGCGTCCCCGCCGGCGCCAACAACGCATAAGCCGTCGCCACCGAATATCCCTTCACGCCTTGTTCCATCAGCGTAGGCAGCTCGGGCAGTGCAGTCGCCCGCTTCGCCGTCGTCACCCCCAGCAGCCGGATCTTCCCGCTGGCCACCTGCGGCAGCAGCGCCGGCAACGTCTCGAACACCAGATCGATCTGCCCCCCCAGCAAGTCGGTGATCGCCGGCCCGCTGCCCCGATAAGGCACATGCATCAGCCGCGTTCCGGTCAGCGCCTGGAACAGCTCGCCCGCCATGTGCTGCGACGTCCCCGGCCCCGCCGACCCGAATGTCAGCGTCCCCGGCTGCCGCTTGGCCAGCGCAATCAGCTCCTGCACATTGTTTGCCGCGATCTTGCTGTTCACCGCCAACGCCATCGGCATGCTCGTGGCCATCGACACCCCCACGAATGCCGTGCCGAAGTCATAGCCCGGCTTGTCCGGCAGCGCCGCATGGATCGCATGGCTGCCCAGCGCCCCCATCAGCAGCGTATAGCCGTCGGGCGCCGACTTTGCCACGTATTCCGCCCCGATCTCGCCGCCCGCGCCCGCCTTGTTTTCCACCACCACGCTTTGCCCCAGAAAGTCGCCCAACTGCTGTGCATAGATGCGCGCCGCCGCGTCGGTCGCGCCGCCTGGCGGAAACGGCACCACCATGCGTACGGGCTTGTTCGGCCAGGCCTGTGCCAGCGTCGGGGCCGCGACGGCCAGGGTCAGCGCGGCCGCCGCGGCAATGCGCCAAAAACGTTTCATCCGAGTCTCCTTGGTGGGGCAGGGCCGTCACGCGTGGCGCGGATGCGCGATGAAACGCCGCGGTCCTTTTATAAGTCCTAAATAATAGGATTTGATTTTCAACAAATGGTTTACCAAGAATTCCACACGGTGCTATGCTGGTCAACAATTAAGCACCTTACCTAGGGATTGCTCTAGGAATTTCCGCTTACAGGGTCGGCGATGCCGGGCAGGATGCCACGCGCCAAGGTGCCGCTTTATATTTTTTTTCCAATCCTAAATATTGAATTTGTATAACGAGAGGTTGACGATGACTCCTAGCTCGGCATTGGCCGGCGTTACCGTGCTCGAGATCTGCAACGTCGCCGCGGGACCCTTCTGCGGCATGCTGCTGGCGGACATGGGCGCCGACGTGATCAAGCTTGAAAACCCCGAAGGCGGCGACACCTTGCGCAGCTGGCCGCCGCTCAGCCAGGGCTACAGCGAGAACTTCGCCTCGCTCAACCGCAACAAGCGGTCGATCACCCTGAACCTGAAAGACCCCGCCGACCTGGCATTGGCGCGCGAACTGGCCCTGAGCGTCGACGTGCTCATCGAAAACAACCGCCCCGGCGTCATGGATCGCCTGGGCCTGGGCTACGCCGCGCTGCAGGAGGCCAACCCCCGCCTGGTGTATTGCTCGATCTCGGCCTACGGCCAGTCCGGTCCGCGTGCCCAGGAAGGCGGCTTCGACCTGACCATCCAGGCCATGAGCGGCCTTATGAGCGTCACCGGCGAAGCCGGCGGCGAACCCGTCAAGTGCGGCGTGCCGGTGGCCGATTTCTCGGCCGGCCTGTATGGCGCCTTCGCCATCGCATCGGCCCTGCGCGCCGCCCAGGCCAGCGGCCAGGGCACCCACATCGACGTGCCGATGCTGGGCGCCACGCTCGGCATCGCCGCGCTGCAGACCTCCGAGTTCTTCGGCAGCGGGCGCGACCCGGTCAAGCTCGGTTCGGCCCATCCGCGCAACGCGCCCTACCAGGCGTTTCGCTGCAAGGGCGGCTACTTCGGCATGGCGGCCGGCAACAACGCCTTGTGGAAGAGCGTCTGCGTCACGGTGGGCCGCCAAGACCTGCTCGCCGATCCGCGCTTTACCGACACCAGCGCCCGCGCCCGCAACCAGGACGCGCTGCGCGACATCCTGGAAGCCCTCTTCGCCGCCGACGATGCCCCAACCTGGCTGGCGCGTTTTCGCGCCGCCGGCGTGCCCTGCGCGCCCATCAACACCTATTCCGAAGTGCTGGCCGATCCGCAGGTCGAACACATGGGCTGGGTGCAGCCCGTGGACCTGCCCAACGGCGTGCGCACCCGTACCTTTGGCCTGCCTGTGCGCTTTGACGGCCAGACCACTGCGCTGCGGCGCCCGCCGCCCGCGCTGGGCGAGCACAACGACGAAGTGCTGGGCGCGCTGCGCAAGAAAGGGGTGGCGGCATGAGCGCGGCACTGCGCATCGAGACGCGCGGCGCAGTGCACGCGCTGACGCTGGCCCGTCCTGAAAAAATGAATGCCCTGTCCGCGGACCTGGTCGAGGCGCTGATCACCGCGGTGGACGACGCCGCCGCGCAAGGCGCCCAGGTGATCCTGCTGCGCGGCGAAGGCCGCAACTTCAGCGCCGGCTTTGATTTCGGCGACTGGGAAAGCCAGAGCGAAGGCGACCTGCTGCTGCGCTTCGTGCGCATCGACACCTTGCTGCAACGCGTGGCCGCTTCGCCCTGCCTGACCGTGGGGCTGGCGCACGGGCGCAACTTCGGCGCAGGCGTGGATCTGTTCGGCGCCTGCAAATGGCGCGTCAGCGCGCCGGATGCCAGCTTTCGCATGCCGGGCCTGAAGTTCGGGCTGGTGCTGGGCACGCGCCGCTTTGGCGCGCTGGTCGGCGCCGAACGCGCCCGCACGATCCTGGAGCAGGCCAGCACTTTCAGCGCCGACGACGCGCTGCGCGATGGCTTTGCCAGCCGCCTGGCACCCCAAGACGAATGGCCGCAAGTCGAGCGCGAGGCCGAAGACACGGCCCAGGCGCTGTCGGCGGCCAGTCGCACGCAACTGTACGCCGCCCTCTCGGCCGAGCAGCCCGACACCGACCTGGCCCGCCTGGTGCGGTCGGCGGCCGAGCCGGGCCTGAAGGCGCGGGTCGCGGCCTATCTGCAAGCCCGTTGACGGGCCAGCGGCCAGCCCCCCGGCACCACCCCGGAAAAACCAAGGAGACAGCATGGGTTCGGGATTCAACCAGAAAGACAAGCAGCGCACGCTGGCGGAACTGGCGGCGCTGGTGCCGGACGGGGCGTCGATCGCCCTGGGCGGCAGCTTCCTGCACCGCGGGCCGTTCGCGTTCGTGCGTGAACTGATCCGCCAGGGGCGGCGCGACCTGGAACTGGTCAAGCAGTCGCCGGGGTACGACGTGGACATCCTGTGCCGCGCCGGCGCGCTCAGGAAAGTGCGCGCCGGCATCGTCGCCATGGAAGGCAATTTCGGCCTGGCACCCTGGTATCGCAAGGCGATCGAGCAGGGCGAGGTCGAGCTGGAAGAACATGCCTGCGCCAGCCTGACCGCCGGATTGCGGGCGGCGGCCTTCGGCGTGCCATTCCAGCCTTGTGGCGGCCTGCACGGCAGCGACCTGCCGCGTCTCAATGGCTGGCAGTGCCTGGACGACCCCTATGGCAGCGGCCAGAAGACCTGGGTGGTGCCGGCGGTGCGGCCGGATTTCGCGGTGATCCAGGCGTCCGAGGTCGACGCACTGGGCAATGTGCGCGTGTACGGCACCGCCCATTGGGACCGCATCATGTCGCGCGCCGCGGGCAGCGTGCTGGTGGTGGCGGAAAAGCTCGTGGACAGCGCCGTGTTCGAGGCGCAGCCCGAGGCCACTCTGGTGCCGTACTTCATGGTGCAGGCGTTCACCGTGCTGCCGCGCGCGGCCTGGCCGGGGTCGTGCTGGCCGGACTACGCCATCGATTACCCGGCGGTGGAATCCTACATGGACAAGCAGGGCGACCTGGCGGCCCACCTGGCCGCGGCGCCCGAAGCAGGAGCGGCGCATGGCTGAGCAATGGTCTGGCTTTTCGTATGTGGTCACGAACCTGGCGCGCTTCATCCGCCCCGACGAGATCACCTTCAGCGGCGTCAATTCCACCTTGCCGATGCTGGCCTGCCTGCTGGCCAAGCGCGCTTACGACTGGGACTTCGTCTACATCAACGTCGCCGGGGGCGTGGACCCGCGGCCCTCGCACATTCCGCTGTCCAGTTCCGATCCGGTGCTGGCCGAGCGCACCGCGTCCATCTTCGCCAACGAAGACTTCTACGACCTGTGCACGCGCGGCCGCATGGACCTGACCTTTCTGGGCGCGGCGCAGATCGACGGCGCGGGCTGCGCCAACAATTCCTGCATCGGTGACTGGCACGCGCCCAAGGTGCGCCTGCCCGGCGGGGGCGGCGGCGCCGTGATGCTGCCGACCGCGCGGCGGGCCTGCACCTGGCGCACCGAGCATTCGCGCCGCGCCTTTGTCGAGAAGCTGGACTTCATGACCTCGTGGGGCGGGTTCCATGGCGTGGTGACGCCGATCGCGGTGTTCGTCAAACGCGACGGCCGGCTGGCGCTGCAATCGTGGCATCCCGAGTCCAGCCTGGGAGAAGTGCGCGAACGCACCGGCTTCGTCTTCGATGCCACCGGGGCCGAGCCCACGCCGCTGCCGACCGAGGCCGAGGCCCGCGCGCTGCGCGAGCTGGACGCCGATGGCCAGTTCGAACGCGATGCGGCGGTGACGCTGCGCTGACGCGCGGCCTGGCGTCGTTGCTTGCGGCGACGCCGGGCCCGGATCGAAAGGAACGCTGATGCTGATGGATACCGACGCCACCGTGACGGCGGCCGGCGCGCGCCTGTGGGCGCAGCCTGACTGGGCGGAGCGCCCTGCCATTCTCGCGGCCGACGACGTGCTGACCTACGGCGACCTGCACCGGCGGGTCGGCGCCGCCGCCCACGCCTTGCACGCCGCGGGCGTGCGGGCAGGCGACTATGTGGCGGTGGCGATGGAACGTTCGCCGGCCCAGCTGGTGGCGATCTTGGGTGTGATGGCCGCGGGCGCCTGCCCCTGTCCGCTGGAGCCGCGCCTGTCGCATGAGGAAACCGCGCGTCGGGTGGCTGCGGTGGGGCTGGCGTGGATGCTGTTCGACGACGCGCATGCCGCCACCGCGCAGGCCAGTGGCCTGGCGCAGGCGCGGTTGTTGCCGGCGCGGGAACAGGCGCGGGGCGACGCCGCCTGGCCGCGGCCGGCGCGCGCTGCGCGCGACCCCGGCCTGCTGCTGTTCACCTCGGGCAGCACCGGCCACCCCAAGGGCGTGCTGCTCAGCCACGGCGGCTTGATGAACAACGCGCGCGGCGTGCTGGCGCATACCGGGCTGACGCCGGCCGATCGCCTCCTGCACGTGATGCCGCTGCACCATACCAATGCGCTCAACAACCAGGTGTTCGCGCCCTTGCTGGCCGGGGCCTGCGTGGCGCTGGCCGGGCGCTTTCGGGCCGAGGACATGCCGGCCCTGCTGCGCACGTGGCGGCCCACCATCATCACCGGCGTGCCCACCATGTATGCCCGCATGCTGGACCTGGCGTTCGATGCCGAGAGCCTGGCCGGGCTGCGTTTCGCGCGGTGCGGTTCGGCGCCCATCACCGAGGCGCTGCACCGGCGCATCGAGGCGTTCCTGGGGTGTCCGCTGATCGTGTCGTACGGGCTGTCGGAAGCCACCTGCACGTCCACCATGAACCCGCCCCAGGCGCGGCGCATCGGCTCGGTCGGCACGGTGCTGGCCGGGCAGCGCGTGACGCTGCGCCTGCCGGACGGCCGCGAGGCGCCGGCGGGCGGCGAAGGCGAGATCTGCATCGAAGGCGGCAGCCTGATGCTGGGATACCTGGGGATCGAGGCGGAATCGGCCGGGCAGGCGCCCACGCGGCTGGCCACGGGCGACCTGGGGCGATTCGATGCCGAGGGCTACCTGACCATCACCGGCCGCATCAAGGATGTGATCATCCGAGGCGGCGAGAACATCTCGCCCGCGCTGATCGAAGGCGTGGTGACGGCGATGCCGGGCGTGGCCGCCTGCTGCGTGGTCGGCGCGCCGGATGCGGACCTGGGCGAGGTGCCGGTGGCGTTCGTGCAGCGGGGAACCGCCTCGGACACGCCACAAGCGGCCGCCGTGCGCGCCGAGGTGCTGGCGCGGCTGGGGCGTATCTATGTGCCCAGGGACGTGCAGTGGGTGGACCGGCTGCCGGAGAATGCGGTGGGCAAGGTCGACCGCAAGGCGCTGGCGCGGCGGGTGGCGGGGTAGGCGCGGTCAGGCGTCGGCGCGCAGTCGTGCCAGTTCGGCGGCAAGCTCGGCTACGAGCGCTTCGGCGCGGGCCAGCGGGTCGGGGCCGGCGCAAGGGGTTGCCGTGGCGGCCGACTCGGCCCCTCGCAACCGCGGTTGGACGCTTTCGTGGGCCACGCTTACGTCCACGTCGAACACCAGCTTTTCGGCCCGGTGCCAGGTGGTGAACCATTCCAGCGGCTGGCCGTGCTGGTCCATGCCCTGGCCTTCCAGCATCAGCAGCGGCGTGCCGGACTGGGTGTCCAGCAGCTTGGCCAGCGTGGCATCGGCGGCCACGGCGCGGATCTGGTTGCGGCCGGCGCCAGGGCGCAAGCCGAAGCGCTGGGTCAATACGCCATGCAGCGAGGCATCGGTGAGGTCGGCGGCCCGCAGGCCGGGCACGGCGGCGGCGGGCAGCCAGGTCCGCACATAGGCCAGCGGTGCATCGGCCACGTGGCGCAGCCTTTCCAGCAGCAGCAGGTCGGTCGTGCCGAAGAAAGCGGCCACGGCCTGGGGCGGTTCACCCGCGCCGAACGCCAGCACGCGGGTCTTGAGCGCGACGCCGGACTGGGCGAACTGCTCGTACAGGCCGGTGGACCGCTGCACCAGCCGGCGGTGTTCCTGCGGCGCCGCCACCACGGCGGGGCGGCCCGCTTCGCGCTGGATCAGGCCTTCGGCGGCCAGCGCCGACAAGGCCTGCCGTACCACGCTGCGCGCCACGCCGAAGCGCTCGCACAGCGCCGCCTCGCTGGGCAGCAGGGCGCCGGCGTCGAGCTTGCGGGTGCGGATGTCGCCGCGCAGCAGCGCGGCCATCTGGGCGTGCAGCGGCACGTCACCCGAGCGGTCGAGCGTGGGCAAATCGTCAGCGGTGGCGGGCGCCATGGAATCAACCTCCTGTTTGAGCCCGCGCAGTTTCCCATACATGCGTCCAGCCCGGGGCCAGATGCGCGGCGCGCTCGGCGGCCAGGATCAGACTGTCTTCGCGGGCAATGCCCTGGCCCGCGATGTCGAACGCGGTGCCGTGGTCCACGGACACGCGCACCACCGGCAGGCCGACGGTGATGTTAACGCCGTCGTCGCCATACACGGCCTTGAAGGGGGCGTGGCCCTGGTCGTGGTAACAGGCGATCACGAACTGCCATTTGCCGCGCACGGCCTGCGGGAACAGGGCGTCGGCCGGAATCGGGCCGGCAGCCAGGATGCCGGCGGCGTTGGCTTCGGCCACGGCGGGCGCCAGGATGTCGGCGTCTTCGCTGCCGAAGATGCCGTTTTCACCGGCGTGCGGGTTCAGGCCCGACACCGCGACGGGCTTGTCGCCGCGGCCCAGGGCCTTGGCGAACGAACCGGCCAGGCGCAGCACCGCGCGCATGCGGGCGGGCGTCAGGTCGTCGATGGCCTGGCGCAGCGAGACGTGGGTGGTGGCGTGGAAGATGTAGAGGTCGCCGGCCGACAGCACCAGCGAGAAGGTCTTGACGCCGAATTCATGGGCCAGCAGCTCGGTGTGGCCCGGCCACTTGTGGCCGGCGGCGTGCATGGCCGCCTTGTTCAGCGGCGCGGTGACGATGCCGTCGACCTCGCCGGCCCGCGCCAGGGCGCAGGCGGTGGTGACAAAGCGCACCGAGCCGTCGCCGGCCGCGGCGCTGATCTCGCCCAGTTTCACGTCGGCCAGCGATGGGCCGGCCTGCAGCACTTCGATCGTGCCCGGCGTGTTGGTGGCGTCCGCGGGGCGCTCCACGCGGCGCACGATGGCGGGGTCGCCACCCACGCGGCGCACGGCGTCGGCCATCACGTCCACATCGCCGATCACCACCAGGCGCGCCTTCTGGCGCAGTTCGTCATGGCCCATCAGCATCTTGGCCGTGATCTCGGGCCCGATGCCCGCCACGTCGCCCAGGGTCACGGCCAGCAGCGGCGGATTGCGGGGAGGGGTTTGTGTCATCGCGAAAATCTCCTGTCGCGGATCGCGCGGACGGCGCGAACCAGTACGTCTTCGGTGCCAAAGCCGCCGGCCTTGGTCACCACGGGCAGGCCTGCGGCCGCGCCCCCGGTCAGCGTGCCCAGGGGCACGCCGCCCATCACTTCATCCACCAGGGCGATGCCGCTGGCGCCCAGCGCCAGCAACACCTGGCGCGCGCCGTCGCCGCCGGTGGCCACCACGCCCGCGGCGCGCGAGGCGCCGATGGCCTGCGCGGCCAGCCAACCCAGGCGCTCGGCCACGGTTTCGGAATCGAGTCCGTCGCGCTGGCCTTCCGGAGCCAGCAGCAACAGGGTGCCGGCTTCGCGCGCGCCGTCCTTGGCGTGGGCGTCCAGCAGCGGTTGGCTCCAGGCCTGCCAGGCGGCGTCGTCGGCCAGTTCCGCCAGACCGGGCGCCCAGGTGCGGGCCCCGGCCGCCTGCAGCGCGGCGGCCTGGGCGCGCGCGGCGCTGTGTTGCGAGGTCACCACCACGACCACCGCGGCGCTCTGGTCGGCGCCGGCCCAGACGCGGGCCAGCGGCACGGCCAGGCCGCCCGCGCCCACGGGCAGCGCGCGGTCGCCCAGCAGGGCGATGGCACGGGCCAGGCGTTCCAGGTCGGCGTCGTTGCGCGCATCCACCACCACGGTGTGGCCGGCCTGTTCGATGCGGGCAGCCAGCGATTCGGGCGATTCGTCGCCTTGCGCCGCGACGTGGGCGCAGCCCAGCAGCGTGGGCACGTGGCTTTCGGTCACCGGGGTGACCGGGTCGGTGGCGGCGGAGGTTTCGGTGACCGGCTTGCCGTCGACCTTGAGCACGCCGTCTTCCAGCGTGCGGCCGGTGGCAGGAAAGGCCGGGCAGATCACCGCGATGGCATCACGGCGCCAGGCGCCGCGCGCCGCGTCGATCTCGGCCTTGAAGGCGCCACGCAGCGTCGAATCCACTTTCTTGTACAGCCGCGTCACGCCCGCGGCGCGCAGCCGTTCGACGTTGCGGCGGATCACCTCGCCGGCCTCGGCGGCCGGCAGCGCGCGGCTGTGCGTGGTGACGGCCAGCACTTCGACGTCGTCGGAGGCCGGCGCGGCCAGGGCCGCGTCGGCGCCGTCGATCGACAGGTGCGTGTTCCAGCCGGCGCGCACGAACTGCACGGCGGTGTCGCCCGAGCCGGTCAGGTCGTCGGCGACGATGGCGATCGCGGGTTTCACAAGGCCTCTCCGCGCGCTTCGCGCAGGCCGCCGGCCGGCACGGCGGCGCTGTCGTCTTCGGACTTGAGCTCACCGGCGCGCTTCAGGAAGTACGAGGCCAGGACCGGCGCCAGGATGGAACTGATCAGCACGCACGCGGCGACCTGCGCGGTGGCGGTCGACACGTATTGCTGGAAGTTGGGGTCGGCCGCGGCCACCACGGCGGGCGTGGCGATGGCGTTGCCGGCGGTGGTGCCGGCCGCAAAGCCCAGGCCGCTCTTGCCGCCGCGACGCAGGATCAGGCGATAGCCCAGGTAGACCAGGCCGCCGGTAATGGGGCTGATGATCAGGCCCAGGATCAGGCCGCTGATGCCGCCGCTGACCACGGCGCCCAGGTTGATGCCGGTGCCCAGCGCGAAGGCGAAGAACGGGATCACGATGTTGGGCACGGGCTTGAGCACGTCGCGCCACTTCGGGTCCAGGTTGCCGACCACCACGCCCAGCAGGAAGGGCACCAGCGCCGCCACCAGCGCGATCATCGGAATGTCGGCCAGGCCCGAGGCGCCCAGGAACAGCAGGCTGAAGAAGGGGCCATCGTTGACCGCGCTGGCGACGTAGGCGCCGCGGTCGCGGGCATCGCCGTACTGGCCGGTGTAGGCCAGCCACAGGCCGCCGTTGCTATTGTCGAACGCGGCCAGCATCGCCAGGATGGACACGCCCAGCACGCCGTCCAGGCCCACGTAGCTGCCCAGGATGATGATGAGGGTGGCGGGCACCAGCGTCTTCATCAGCAGGATGGTGCCGGCGGTGGCCAGGATCGGGCCGCCGGTGCGGGTGTTGACCTGGGTGCCGGTGGCGAAGATCAACAGGGCGATCAGGGGCAGGGCGCTGTTCTTGAACAGCGCGGTGGTGAAGCCGCCGATGGCCAGCGCGTCGGGCGCGAAGGTGCCGATCAGCGAGCCCAGGATCAGCGGCACCAGCATCAGGCCGCCAGGGATTTTCTGCATCGTGCCAAAGAAAGGCGAGCGGGAGGATTCGGTCGTCACAATCGGAGTCTCCAGGAGGGATGTTCTGGGGCGCAGACGTTCGTACGCGCGTCTGTCGGGGTTGAAAACCGACAGTGTACACCTGTACGTACATGCTGTACGTACAGGTTGTCCCTAGGCCCCGAACCCACGCCGCCCTGGCTGGCCCGGGTCAATCCAGCCCCACGAAGCCGCCCGTCTGGTGGCTCCACAGCCGCGCGTACAAGCCGCCCTGCGCCACCAGGCTGGCGTGGGTGCCCGACTCGACGATCTTGCCGTGGTCCAGCACCACCAGCCGGTCCATGCGGGCGATGGTGGACAGGCGGTGCGCGATGGCGATGACGGTCTTGCCCTGCATCAGCGTTTCCAGGCTTTCCTGGATGGCGGCTTCGACCTCGGAATCCAGCGCCGAAGTGGCCTCGTCCAGGATCAGGATGGGCGCGTCCTTGAGCAGCACGCGGGCAATGGCGATGCGCTGGCGCTGGCCGCCCGACAGCTTCACGCCGCGTTCGCCGACATGGGCGTCCAGGCCGCGGCGGCCATCGCCGTCGACCAGGGCGTCGATGAATTCGTCGGCGCGGGCGCGGCGGATGGCGTCCCGCACTTGCGCGTCGGTGGCGCCGGGCCGGCCGTACAGCAGGTTGTCGCGGATGGACCGGTGCAGCAGCGAGGTGTCCTGCGTGACCACGCCGATCTGCGAGCGCAGGCTGGCCTGGGTGACGTGGGCGATGTCCTGGCCGTCGACCAGGATGCGGCCGCCTTCCAGGTCGTACAGGCGCAGCAGCACGTTGACCAGGGTGGACTTGCCGGCGCCGGACGGGCCGATCAGGCCGATCTTTTCGCCCGAGCGCACGGTCAGGTCCAGGTGCGAGATGATCTCGCGGCCGCTGCCGTAGTGGAACGACATGTCGTCAAAGCGCACCTCGCCCCGGGTGATGCGCAGCGGCTGGGCGTCGGGCGCATCCACCACCTGGCGCGGCTGCGAGATAGTGGCCAGGCCGTCCTGCACCATGCCGACGTTTTCGGAAATGCCGTTGACCTCCCACATGATCCAGGCCGACATGTTGTTGATGCGGATCACCAGGCCCATGGCCAGCGTGATGGCGCCCAGGCTGATGCTGCCGATGCTCCAGAGCCACAGCGCCAGCCCCGCCGTGGCCACGATCAGCACGCCGTTGAGCGTGTTGATGGACACGTCCATCGCCGTGATGACGCGGGTCGACAGACGCTGCTTTTCCGTCTGCTCGGTCATGGCCTGGCGGGCGTAGTCCTCTTCCTGGCGGGTATGGGCGAACAGCTTGAGGGTGGAGATATTGGTGTAGCCGTCGACGATGCGGCCCATCAGCTTGGACCGCGCTTCCGAGGCGATCACCGCGCGCGCCTGCATGCGCGGCACGAAATAGGCCAGCATGCAGCAATAGATGCCGATCCACAGCACCAGCGGGATGACCAGGCGCCAGTCGGCCTCGGCGAACAGGTACAGCGCGCTGGCGGCATACAGGATCACGTGCCACAGGGCGTCCACCGACTGCACGGCGGAGTCGCGCAGCGAGTAGCCGGTTTGCAGCACCCGGTTGGCGACCCGGCCGGCGAAGTCGTTGTGAAAGAACGCCAGGCCCTGGTTCAGCACGTAGCGGTGGTTCTGCCAGCGCACCAGCGTGGTCAGGCTGGGCGAGATGGTCTGGTGCGCCAGCAGGTCGTGCAGGCCGATGGACAGGGGCCGCAGCACCATCACCACGAAGGCCATCCAGGCCAGTGTGTAGGCATGTTCGCGGAAGAAGTCGACGGGCGCGGTGTGCTGCGCCATGTCGACCAGGTCGGCCAGGAAGCTGAACAGCGCCACTTCCACCAGCGCGCCGGCCAGGCCCACCAGCAGCAGCACGACGAAGATCGGCCAGACCTGCAGCAGGTAATAGGCATAGAACCGCAGGACCCGCCCGGGTGGCGTCACGTCCGGGGCGTCGCGAAACGGGTCGACCAGGTTCTCGAAGTAACGGAAAACGGGATTCGGTTTGTCGCCGGGCATGGCAGGTCCACAAGAAGAGGCCGGCCAAGCGTATCAGGGAAACCCCTGAAAAATAAAGGCGGTCCGCGCCGTCAGGTGTATTGCGCGCGCCGTGTTCCGCCTTCGCGCCGGCTGGCCTTTTCAGAAACGATGTTGTCCTGCGCCATGCGCCGGCCACGCTGTTCGATGCGGGCCAGCAGGTCGCGCAGCTGGGCGATCTCGGCCGCGTCCAGGTCCTGCACCAGCAGGTCGTTCAGGCGCAGCACCTCGGGCAGCAGGGCGCGATAGCGGTTCAGGCCGTGTTCGGTGGCTTCGATGCGCACCACGCGGCGGTCGGCGCTGTCGGGCAGGCGCCGCAGCCAGCCTTTTTCGCACAGCGCGCCCAGCGTGCGCGAGGTGCGCGCCAGGTCCAGCTTGGCGGCGGCGGCCAGTTCGGCCGACGTCATGATGCCGCCTTCCACCGCACAGGCCAGGAGGCGCCATTCGCGCCGGGTGATGCCGAAGCGGCCTTCGCACAGGCGCACGAAAACAGGGTTGGATTGCGACCAGGCCTGGTAGAGCCGGTACATCAGCATCTCGGCCAGCGGGTGTTCGACGGGTTCTCGAGGGGTCATATCGTTATGCCAGGTACTGGATTAGATCAAGCAATCTTCGCGGCGCTACAGTCGTCTCGCCTGTCTACGGGCCTGTGCTAGCCACAAGAACCATAACCGACAGCGGGGCCGCTGTCGCCAAGGAGATTACCGTGCGTAAATGGATATCCGGCGCCGCCTTCGCGGCGCTCGCGGCGGTTGCAGCCGCCCCGGCCTGTGCCCAGTCCGCGCCGCTGGACGGCGCGCTGACCATCGTGGTGGGCTATCCGCCCGGCGGCAGTTCCGACCGCGTCGCGCGGCTGGTGGCCGACCGCCTGAAAGACCGCCTGGGCGTGACGGTGGTGGTGGAAAACAAGACCGGCGCCGGCGGCCGCATCGCGGCCCAGGGGCTGCATGCCCTGGCCGCCCGCCAGAATGTGCTGATGCTGGCCAACCCCGCCGTCATGGTGGTGGCGCCGCTGGTCTATGCCGAACCGGGCTACGACGCCCGCCGAGATTTCAAACCGGTGTCGCTGGTCAGCCGCTACAAGTTCGCGCTGGCGGTGCCGGCCAGCTCGTCCATCCGCGACGTGGCGGGGCTGCGCCAGTGGCTGCAGGAGCATCCGCGCCAGTTCACGGTGGGCGTGCCGGCCACCGGCAGCTTGCCGCACTTCTTTGCGCTGATGCTGGGCCGCGAGATCGGGCAGGAGCCCGAGGTGGTCGGCTACCGCGGCTCGGCGCCGCTGATCTCCGAACTGATCGGCGGCATCCTGCCGCAGGCCGTCGACACGCTGGATACGCTGCTGCCGCAGCATCGCGCCGGCAAGATCCGCATCCTGGCGACCTCGGGCGACGCGCGCGACGCCGACCTGGCCGACGTGCCGACGTTCCGCGAAGCCGGGGTGGACCTGGCGGCCGACGGCTGGAACGCGTTCTTTGCATCCTCGTCGATGGCGCCGGCCAAGGCCGAGCGCCTGGGCGCGGACATCGCCGCGCTGATGCGCGAACCGGCCATGCAGCAGGCGGTGCGCGAGTCGTACCTGGAGCCGGTCTCGGCCGACGCCGCCGCCACCGCGGGCGCACTGGACGCCTACCGCAAGCAATGGGAGCCGGTGGTGCGCGCTTCCGGCTTCACGGCCACCCAATAGGAGCGAACGCCGATGAGCACGGTGCAGAATGTGTTGTTCATCATGGCCGACCAGCTGCGGGCCGACCACCTGAGCTGCTATGGCCATCCCTGCCTGAAAACGCCCAGCCTGGACGCGCTGGCCGCGCGCGGCGCGCGCTTCGAGCGGGCGTTCGTCAATTCGGGCGTGTGCGGGCCGTCTCGCATGAGCTACTACACGGGCCGCTACCCGTCGCGCCACGGCGCCACCTGGAACCGGGTGCCGCTGTCCATCAACGAGATCACGCTGGGCGAGTACCTGGACGGGCAGGGGCGCGACCTGGTGCTGGCGGGCAAGACCCACGTCATCCCCGACCGGGCCGGCATGGAACGCCTGTCCATCGACGGCGGCTCTGAATTGGGCGCGCTGCTGTCGCGCGGCGGCTTCATCGAAGCGGACCGCTACGACGGCCATCACGAACCGGGCAAGGAAAGCGGCTACCCCGCCTTCCTGCGCAGCCAGGGCTACGACAGCCCCGACCCCTGGACGGACTACGTCATTGCCGGGGTCGACGCGCAAGGCCGCGTGGCCAGCGGCTGGAACATGCGCAACGTGCACCTGCCGGCGCGTGTGGCCGAGCCGCATTCCGAAACCGCCTACATGACCGACCAGGCGCTGGATTTCATGAAGCGCCGCGGCGACCAGCCCTGGGTGCTGCACCTGAGCTACGTGAAGCCGCACTGGCCCTACATGGCGCCGGCGCCCTACCATGCGCGCTACACGGCCGATCAATGCCTGCCGGTGCGCCGCAACCGCGAGGAGCTGGCCAACGCGCATCCCGTGGTGGCGGCCTACCGCCAGCATGAGGAAAGCGTCAGCTTCTCGTCCGACGAGTGCGTGCGCGTGGTGCGGCCCGCCTACCAGGGCCTGATCCGCCAGCTGGACGACCATCTGGGCCGGCTGTTCGACTACATGGAAGGCGCCGGCCTGATGCGGAACACGCTGATCGTGTTCACGGCCGACCACGGCGATTTCCTGGGCGACCACTGGCTGGGCGAGAAGGAACTGTTCTACGACACCGTGCAGCGGGTGCCGTTCATCGTGATGGACCCATCGGCCGCGGCCGATGCCACCCGCGGCCAGGCGCTGGCCGACATGGTGGAAAGCGTGGACCTGGTGCCCACGGTGCTGCGCGCGCTGGACGTGGAGCGGCCCTGGCACCGCCTGGAAGGGCGCGAATTGCAGTCCGTGCTGCACGGCCGCGCGGCCGACGCGCCGTGGCGCGACTGCGTGTTTTCGGAGCTGGACTATAGCTTTCGCCAGGCGCGGCTGTTGCGTGGCAAGACGCCGCAGAATGCGCGCGCCTGGTCCGTGCGCACCGACCGCTGGCGCTACGTGCATTGGCTGGACGAGCCCGAACAACTGTACGACCTGCACGCGGACCCCGACGAATTCCAGGACCTGGGCACCAGCAGCGCGCATGCGGCCGTGCGCGCCGAATTGCGCCAGCGTTTGCTGGACTGGATGCTGCGCGGCAAGCGCCGCACCACGATCGCCGACGACGCGGTCGAGCGCGGCACCAACGCGCACAAGCGCGCCGGGGTGTTCTTCGGGCAGTGGTGAAGCGGGCCGCGCACAGCCGCAGACGGGGGACTGGCTCTTAGAACCCTTGT
>NZ_JCBANA010000073.1:0-33593 GCF_059760725.1 Achromobacter sp. 1014246743 | reverse complement strand
AAGCAGCGCGTCATGCATCACTTGACCAAGCGCGCCCAGGCGATGGGCTATAGCCTCACGCCACTTCCAGAGACTCCGTGAAAAAACCCCAAACAAATCAGCAGCTTGACGGGAGTTTCTTGAGAGGCAGGCGCCGCAGGGCGCCAACGAAGATGACGAAGGGGCAGTCCGGAGCGAAGGCTCCGGACCGCAATCGTAGCCCCGCGCCCACCCGACCAGCGCAGCCCGGCGCGCCTAAAGAACCCCACCCGCCGCATGAAGAAGAAACCAAGCCCCCCTACCCCCGAGCCTCAAAAAGCATATGCAACGTAATCTTCCGCACTTCCGCCTTGCTCATCTCAATATGCCCCCGCAACATCCTCCCCGCCGCCTCCCCCCGCCGCCCCAGCACCGCCCGCAAAATCGCCCCATGCTCCTCATACGTCGCATCCACTCGAAAGTCCTTCGTGAAATCCAGCCGCCGAACGATCCGGATCTTCTCCGTCACCTCCCGATGGATCAACGCCATCTCCGGATTCCCCGCCGCCGCGACCAGAGAGCAATGAAACGCCTCATCCAGCTCAGCCACTAACCGCCCATCCAGAATCCGCTGCGCCGGCGGCACCAGCCACACATCCGTCAGCGCCCCCAGCATCCCGTTCTCGTCCATGTGCTCCCGCGCACACAGCCGTTCCACCGCCGCCAGCTCCAGCACCACCCGCACGTCGTACAGCGCCTCGAACCGCTCGAAATCGAACGGCCGCACCTGCCAGCCGCTGCGCGGGCTGGGCAGCACAAAGCCTTCCCGCTCCAGCCGCGCCAGCCCCAGCCGCACCGGCGTGCGGCTCACCCCCAGCCGCAACGCCAGTTCCGCCTCGGTGAAACGGTCCCCCGGCAGCAGCTGGAAATCGAACAGCTCGTCCTTGATGCGCTGGTACACCTGGTCCGCCAGCGACCCCGCCAACGTCGGCGCCTGCCGCAGCGCCGGACTGATCCGAACCGACTCGCCCGCCATGGTCAGGTCACGGGGCACGTGGCGTCTTCCGCCAGCACGATCAACGGATCGCCCGCGTTCACCGGCTTGCCCGGCACGCAACGGATCGCCGTCACCGTGCCCGACGCCGGCGCAATCACCGACAGTTCCATCTTCATCGCCTCGACCACCACCAGCGTATCGCCCGCCGACACGCTCTGGCCCACCTGCACCGGGATCTTCCAGATATTGCCGCACATGTCCGCACTGACCAGCCGCTCGCCCTCGCGCAGCGCCGTCTCCGGTTCAGGCTCGGCCTCGACCGGCGCCGCCGCCACGTCCTCGGTCTTCCAGAGCGCCACCTCGGCATCGAACGCCGTCTTCTGGCGCGCCTGGAACACCGCGATGCTGTCCGCCTGTTCCGCCAGGAAGCGCTGGTGCGCCGCGAAATCGAACATCTCTTCCTCGATGCGTACCGTCGCACGCCCCTCGCGGAAATCCTCGCGCAGCGTATCCAGCTCGGCCTCGCTCACCGGATAGAAGCGCACCTGATCGAAAAAGCGCAGCAGCCACGGCTTGCCGTCCTGGAACACCGGATTCTTCAGGAACTTGTTCCAGATCGGCAGCGTGCGGCCTACCAACTGGTACCCGCCCGGCGAATCCATCCCGTAGATGCACATGTACACCCCGCCGATGCCCACCGTGCCTTCCGCCGTGAACGTGCGGGCCGGGTTGTACTTCGACGTCAGCAGCCGGTGGCGCGGATCGATCGGCACCGCGCACGGCGCGCCCAGGTACACGTCGCCCAGCCCCATGATCAGGTAGCTCGCGTCGAACACGATGCGCCGCACGTCCTCGCGGCTGGCCAGCCCGTTGATCCGCTGGATGAAATCCACATTGTTCGGCAGCCACGGCGCGCTGGCGCGCACCGTTTCCTGATAGCGCTGCACCGCGCCCAGCGTCGCCGAATCCTCGAACGCCATCGGCAGGTACACCACCCGCGTCGGCACCTGCAGCGTCGCCACGTCGGCCAGGCCGGCCTCGATCTCCAGCAGCCGCGCAATCAGCGCGTCCTGCCGGATCACCCGACTGTCGTAGCGGATCTGCAGCGAGCGCACCCCCGGCGACAGTTCTTCCACGCCATCGATCGGCCGGGCCGCCAGCGCTTCCATCAGCAGGTGGATGCGCATGCGCAGCGCCAGGTCCAGCACGTTGTCGCCGTACTCCAGCAGCAGATAGCCATCCCCCGCCTGGCGGTACGACACCGATGGCCGCGTCCCCTCGGCCGGCAAGGCCGCCACGATGGTCTCGGATGCCGTCTGCGGCACGGCAAGAGGCGTCGTGGCCTGCGGCGTCACCACGCCCAGCGTCTCTACGCTCTGGTCCTGCGCCGCTTCCCGCGCCACCGCGTCGGCGTAATCGATGCGCACGAAGCGGATGCGGTCGCCCGGCTTGACCTGGCCCACCTTCCACAGTTCGGCGCGCGCGATCGTGGCGGGGCAGACGAAGCCGCCCAGGCTGGGGCCGTCGCGCGTCAGGATCACGGGGCTGTCGCCCGTGAAGTTGATGCTGCCGATGGCGTATTCGCAATCGTGGATGTTGGACGGATGCAGGCCGGCCTCGCCGCCGTTCTCGCGCGCCCAGGTCGGCTTGGGGCCCGTCAGGCGCACGCCCAGCCGGTTCGAGTTGTAGTGCACTTCCCAATCGGCGGCGAAGAAGGCCTCGATGGCTTCGGGCCGGAAGAAATCCGGCGCGCCATGCGGACCATAAAGCACCCCGATTTCCCAAGTGTTGCCATAGACCGGAATCAATTCCGGCGCCGCCGCCTGCGGCGCGGCCAGGGGCGGCGTGGCGTTCGCCGCCGGCAGCCCGGGTTGTACCACCGGCAGCATGTCGCCCACCCGCAGCGTGCGGCCGGCGTGGCCGCCGAACTGGCCCAGCGCAAAGGTCGAGCGGCTGCCCAGGTATACCGGCACGTCCAGCCCGTTGCGCACCGCCAGATAGCTGCGGCAGCCGGACAGGGCCCGCCCCGTCGCCAGCACCTGGCCCGAGCGCACCGTCACCGGCTGCCACATCGGCACCGGCTCGCCGTCCAGCGTGGCGGCGCACTTGGCGCCGGTCAACGCGATCAGGGCGTCGCCATGAAAGCGCAGCGTCGGGCCGACCAGCGTGGCCTCGATGCCGGCCGCATCCGGCGCATTGCCCACGATGCGGTTGGCCAGGCGGAACGCGTAGTCGTCCATCGGACCCGACGGCGGCACGCCGATGTTCCAGTAGCCGGTACGGCCCGGATAGTCCTGCACGCTGGTGTAGGTGCCGGCTTCCAGCACTTCGATGGCGGCCGGCCGGTAGGCAAAGCTGTCCAGGAAACGGGTCGACAATTGCGCCGCGCGGAAACGCGCATCCGCCACGATCTGGCGCAGGTAATCCAGATTGGTCGCGATGCCATGCAGGCGCGTATGGGCCAGCGCGTCGGCCAGCTTGTCCAGCGCCGCTTCGCGCGTATCGGCATGCACGATCAGCTTGGCCAGCATCGGGTCGTAGAACGCCGGCACCTCGGTGCCGGTGGCCACCCAGCCGTCCAGCCGCACGCCGTCCGGGAAATACACGTCCGTCAACACGCCGGGCGACGGCTGGAACCCGCGCAGCGGGTCTTCGGCGTACAGGCGCACCTCGATGGCCGCCCCCTGCGGGGCCCGCGTCATGGCGTCGAAATCCAGCGGCTCGCCCGCCGCCACGCGCAGCATGCATTCCACCAGGTCCAGCCCGGTCACCGCCTCGGTCACCGGGTGCTCGACCTGCAGGCGCGTATTGACCTCCAGGAAATAGAAGCTGTCGCGCGCCGGGTCGTAGATGAATTCCACCGTGCCGGCAGACCGGTACGCCACCGACTCGCCCAACTTCACCGCCGCATCCAGCAGCGCCGCACGGGTCGCGGCCGGCAACAGCGGCGCGGGGGTTTCCTCGATCACTTTCTGGTTGCGCCGCTGCACCGAGCAGTCGCGTTCGCCCAGCGCCACGACGCGGCCCGCGCCATCGCCGAAGATCTGCACTTCAACGTGGCGCGCATTGTCCACATAGCGCTCGATGAACGCCCCGCCGTCGCGAAAGAAGTGTTCGCCCATGCGCTGCACGCTGTCGAACGCCACCGTCAGTTCAGCCTCGTTCTCGCAGCGCGACAGCCCGATGCCGCCGCCGCCCGCGGTGCTCTTGAGCATCACCGGGTAGCCGATGCGCTCGGCCTGCGACAGCGCTTCGCCCAGGCTGGCCAGCAGGCCCGTGCCCGGCGTCATCGGCACGCCGGCTTCGGCCGCCAGTTCGCGCGAGCGGTGCTTCAGGCCGAACTCGCGGATCTGCAGCGGCGTGGGGCCCACGAATGCAATGCCTGCCGCTTCGCAGGCCTCGGCGAATTCGGCGCTTTCCGACAGGAAACCGTAGCCGGGGTAGATGGCCTGCGCGCCGTGCGCAAGGGCCGCGTCCAGCAGCAGGTCCATGCGCAGGTAGCTGTCGGCGGCTTTCTCGCCGCCCAGCGCCACGGCCACGTCGGCTTCCTTGACGTGCGCCGCGTTGCGGTCGGGATCGGAATACACGGCAACGCTGCGGATGCCCAGGCGTTTCAGGGTACGAATGGCGCGGACGGCGATTTCTCCGCGGTTGGCGATCAGGACGGTATCGAACACGGGGCGGCTCCCAGGGGCGGTCTTGGATTAACGGGGGGTGGCGTTCAGGCTGGCGAGATACGCGCGCCAGCCGCCGAAGTCGGTGATGTCGCGAGCGCCGGCCAGGCCGCGCGGCTCGCAGATGAAGCCCTTGACCAGGCGGCCGTCGTGCAGCTCCAGCGTGCCGATGCCCAGCGGCGCGGGAATCTCGGCCACGAAGGCGCCAAAGGCGGCCACGGGGATGTCCCACAGCTCGACCTCGATCGGCGCGCCGCTGTCGGACTTCACCAATCCGGGCTTGGGTGGCGTGGTGTTGGCCAGCGCATACAGCCGGTAATCGGCGGCGGTGCGGGTCTTTTCCACCAGCACGGCGCGGCGGGACGTCAATTGATGGTTCAGCGGCATGCCCGTGAGGTGGGCGCCCACCACGGCCACGCGCAAGGTGTTCGGGTCCGCCGGCTGGGGCGCCAGCGTCGGCAAGGGCCGGCCCGTGGCGCCCAGCGGCAGCCCGCGCTGGGCCTGCCATTGGCGGCCGAACTGCGCCAGCGCGCGGTCCTGCCAGGCCAGGCCGATCACGGTGATGCCCGCCGGCAGGCCATCGGCGCGCATGCCCGCCGGCAGCGCCAGCGCCGACAGGTCGGCCAGGTTGGCAAAGTTGGTGTACACGCCCAGCTGCGAATTGAGGCGGACCGGGTCGGCCTGCAACTGCCCAATGGTGTAGATGGACGGCGACGTCGGCACCACCAATGCGTCGAAGCCCTGCAGCGACAGCTGGATCTGGCGCGTCAGTTCGGCGCGGCGGTATTCGGCCTTGAAGGCATCCAGCGCGCTGTAGTTCGCCGCGCCTTCGACGATGCCGCGCACCACCGGGTGGATCGCGGCGGGGTGCTCTTGCCACAGGGACTCGACCGCGGCGAAGCGTTCGGCCACCCACGGGCCCTGGTACAGCAGCGCGGCCAGTTCGGCGTAGGGCGCGAAGTCGATGGTCTCGACCTGCGCGCCGCTTGCCTTCAAGGCTTGCAGCGCAGCCTCGAAGGCCTCGGCCGCTTGCGCATCGCCGAAGAACTCCAGGCGGTCGGGAATAGCCAGGCGCGGCACCTTCGGCCACGGCGCGGCGGCGCCCGCCGGCTGCGCCCGCGAATAGGCATCATGTTCGTCGTAGCCGCCCGCGATGCCGGCCACCTGTTCGGCGTCGTCCACCGTCAGCGCGAAGATCGACACGCAATCCTGCGTGCGGCAGGCGGGCACCACGCCCGCCGTGCTCAGCCAGCCCTTGGTGGGCTTGAGACCGACGATATTGTTGAAACCCGCGGGCACGCGCCCGGACCCGGCCGTGTCGGTGCCCAGCGAAAACGCCACCAGGCCGCGCGCCACCACCGAGGCCGAGCCCGAGCTGGAGCCGCCGCTGATGTAGTCAGGATTGAAAGCGTTGGCCACCGCGCCGTGCGGCGAGCGGGTGCCGACCAGGCCCGTGGCGAACTGGTCCAGGTTGGTCTTGCCCACCAGAATCGCGCCGGCCGCGCGCAGGCGCCGCACCACCGTCGCGTCTTCGTCAGGCGTGTAGGCGAATTCGGGGCAGGCCGCCGTGGTGGGCCAGCCGGCCGCATCGATGTTGTCCTTGATGGCGAACGGCACGCCATACAGCGGCAGCCGCGTCACGTCGCCGCCCGCCGCCGCAAGCAGCAGGCGCAGGTCGTCAAGCTGGCGCGCCAACACCGCGGGGCTGACCCGCGTGATCCAGGCGTTGTCGGCGGGCGTGGCCGGCGTCTCGGCCAGCGGCGTCAACAGCGCGTCCGGGGTGGCCCCGCCCTCGCGATAGGCAGACAGCCATTGCGCGATCGTCCAACCGGTCGTGGGGCCCTGCGGCGTTGCTACGGCATTCATGCTGGAATCCTTTCTTGTATACAAGTACGGATACCCAAGCAATACGCGTGCCATGTTGGCCGCGCGCCGCGCGCTTCCCTCTGGCGCCCGGCTTTGCCCACCGGGATGCCTCGATCCCCCCGCCACGCGGCGCCTGGCGTGCGCACCCGCAACGGGCAAGCCGCGCACCGATCTTGTGCATGCGGCACCAGATTGGTCCGCACGCGCCGCCGCCGTCGACCGCCACGGCGTCATCGAAAACCCTTCCCCTTACTACAGCACCGCCGCCTGGCAGATCGGTTGGCACGGCTTTTGCTTTGAAGTCCTGGTCACGCCCATGCCGCCGGCGCCGCCGGCTTCTTCCTCCTCAGGAGTCACCATGAAACGCAGACTAGTCCTTAAGCAACTGACCGCCATGAGCCTGTTGGCCCTGTCCGGTTGGATGCCGCAGCTGTACGCCGCCGAAGACACCATCAAGGTCGGCATCCTGCATTCGCTGTCGGGCACCATGGCCATCTCGGAAACGTCGCTCAAGGACGTGGCCCTGATGACCATCGATGAAATCAACGCCAATGGCGGCGTGATGGGCAAGAAGCTGGAAGCCGTGGTGGTCGACCCCGCGTCGAACTGGCCGCTGTTCGCCGAGAAGTCGCGCCAGCTGCTGGCGCAGGACAAGGTGGCGGCGGTGTTCGGCTGCTGGACCTCGGTGTCGCGTAAATCGGTGCTGCCGGTGTTCAAGGAACTGAACGGACTGTTGTTCTATCCGGTGCAATACGAAGGCGAAGAGCTGGAAAAGAACGTGTTCTACACCGGCGCCGCGCCCAACCAGCAGGCCATCCCGGCGGTGGAATACCTGATGAGCGAAGACGGCGGCGGCGCCAAGCGCTTCGTGCTGCTGGGCACCGACTACGTCTACCCGCGCACCACCAACAAGATCCTGCGCGCCTTCCTGCATTCCAAGGGCATCAAAGACAGCGACATCGACGAGGTCTACACCCCGTTCGGCCATTCCGACTACCAGACCATCGTGGCCAACATCAAGAAGTTCGCCGCGGGCGGCAAGACCGCCGTCATCTCCACCATCAACGGCGATTCGAACGTGCCGTTCTACAAGGAACTGGGCAACGCCGGTCTGAAGGCCACCGACGTGCCGGTGGTGGCGTTCTCGGTGGGTGAGGAAGAACTGCGTGGCGTGGACACCAAGCCCCTGGTGGGCCACCTGGCCGCCTGGAACTACTTCGAATCGATCAAGAACCCGGTCAACGAAGCCTTCATCAAGAAGTGGCAGGCCTATGCCAAGGCCAAGAACCTGCCCAACGCCAACACGGTCGTCACCAACGACCCGATGGAAGCGACCTACATCGGCATCTACATGTGGAAGCAGGCCGTCGAGCAGGCCAAGACCACCGACGTCGACAAGGTGATCGCGGCCATGGGCGGCCAGACGTTCAATTCGCCCAGCGGCTTCAAGATCGAAATGGACAAGACCAACCACCACCTGCACAAGCCGGTCTACATCGGCGAGATCAAGGCGGACGGTCAATTCAACGTGGTGTGGAAGAGCAAGGGCCCGATCCGCGCGCAACCCTGGAGCCCGTACATCCCGGGCAACGAAAGCAAGCAAGGCCTTTAAACCGGAACCGGACACGCAGCCATGCTGAATGCGGCTATCGCGAAATTCCTGCGTCATTTCCTGCTTGCATGGCTGCTGGCCGCGCCGGCGCTGTCCGCTCACGCGGCTGCGCCCGGCGTGGATCCGGCGCTGCTGGCCCCCCTGGCCGGCGACGACACCGACGCCAAGTTGCAGGCGATTGCCGCCCTGGGGCAGTTGCCCGACCCGGGCGCGGCCGCCGTGCTGCAAGCGCTGGGCAGCGACCAGCTGTATGCGCTGCCCGATGGCCGCGTGCTGATCGGCGGCGGCAAAGGCCCGGCCACCGATGCGGCGACCGGAGCGACGACCGAGCTGCCTGCGGGCGCCGCCACCATCGGCATCAACAACCGGCTGCGCCGCGCCATCGAGGCGGCGCTGGCCGGATCCCGACTGTTTTCCGACAACCCGCAGGAACGGCTGGCCGCGGCCCGCCGCCTGCAACAGACCGGCGACCCGGCCCGCCTGCCGCTGGTGGAAAAGGCCCTGGCCGCCGAAAAGAACGAAGCCGTGCGCGGCGCACTGGAAATCGCGCAAGCCAATCTTGAACTCAAGAGCGCCGACCCCGCTGTGCGGCGTCACGCGGTCGACCTGCTGGGCCGCACCGACAGCGCGGCCTTTCGCCCCACGCTGGCCGCGCTGACACAGCAGCAGGACGGCGTCTACACCGAACCCGATGCCAGCGTACGCGAGGCCGCGGCCAATGCGATCAAGCGCATCGACCGGCACCTGGCCACCATCGAATGGGCCGGCAACCTCTTTTACGGCCTCAGCCTGGGCAGCGTGCTGCTGCTGGCGGCGCTGGGCCTGGCCATCACCTTCGGGCTGATGGGCGTCATCAACATGGCGCACGGCGAACTGCTGATGATCGGCGCCTACGTCACCTACCTGGTGCAGACGGCGTTTCGCGCCTGGCTGCCGGGCTGGCTGGACTGGTACGTGGCCGCGGCGCTGCCGCTGGCCTTCCTGATCACCGCGCTGGTGGGCATGGCGCTGGAACGCACCGTGATCCGCTGGCTGTATGGCCGGCCGCTGGAAACCCTGCTGGCCACCTGGGGTATCAGCCTGATGCTGATGCAAGGCGTGCGCACGCTGTTCGGCGCGCAGAACGTGGAAGTGGGCAACCCCAGCTGGATGTCCGGCGGCATCACCGTGCTGGGCGGGCTGGTGCTGACCTACAACCGACTGGTCATCATCGGCTTTGCGCTGTTCGTGGTGTTCCTGGTGTGGGCGCTCTTGAACCACACCCGGCTGGGCCTGTTCGTGCGCGCCATCACGCAGAACCGTCGCATGGCCGATTGCGTGGGCGTGCCCACCGGCCGCGTCGACATGCTGGCGTTCGGCCTGGGGTCCGGCATCGCCGGGCTGGCGGGCGTGGCGCTGTCGCAGCTGGGCAACGTGGGCCCGGACCTGGGCCGCGGCTACATCGTCGATTCCTTCATGGTGGTGGTGCTGGGCGGCGTGGGCCAGCTGGCCGGCACTGTCATCGCGGCGCTGGGCCTGGGCGGCGTGAACAAATTCCTGGAGCCTTACGCGGGAGCGGTCATGGCCAAGATCACCATCCTGGTGCTCATCGTGCTTTTCGTACAGAAGCGGCCGCAAGGCCTGTTCGCCCCGCGCGGCCGGAGCGTCGAATGAAACAGACCGCCCTGACCGACCTGACCGTGCAGGCGCGTCGTCCGCTGTACAGCGGCCGCGCCTGGTTCGCCCTGGCCGCCGCCACGCTGGTGCTGGCGCTGCTGCCGCTCTTGAACCTGGTCTTTCCCGCCGGCCATCCGCTGCACGTCTCGTCCTATGCCGTGGCCTTGCTGGGCAAGTTCATGTGCTACGCCATGGCGGCGCTGGCGCTGGACCTGGTGTGGGGCTACGCCGGCATCCTGTCGCTGGGCCACGGCCTGTTCTTCGCGCTGGGCGGCTATGCCCACGGCATGTACCTGATGCGCGCCATCGGCAGCGACGGCGTCTACCAGAGCCGCCTGCCGGACTTCATGGTGTTCCTGGACTGGAAGGACTACCCCTGGTACTGGGCCTTCACCGATCACTTCGGCTACGCCATGCTGCTGGTGGTGCTGGTGCCGGGCGTGCTGGCCTTCGTGTTCGGCTACTTCGCGTTCCGCTCGCGCATCAAGGGCGTGTACTTCTCGATCATCACGCAGGCGCTGACGTTTGCGGCCATGCTGCTGTTCTTTCGCAACGACACGGGCTTTGGCGGCAACAACGGCTTTACCGACTTCAAGCGCATCCTGGGTTTCGACATCACGGCGCCCGGCACCCGCGCGGCGCTGTACTGGATCACGCTGGCGGCGCTGGCCGCGGCCCTGGTGCTGGCGCGCGCCGTGACGCAGTCCAAGCTGGGCCGCGTGCTGACCGCGGTGCGCGATGCCGAAAGCCGGCTGCGCTTCATCGGCTACGACCCGCTGGGCTTCAAGCTGTTCGTGTGGACGCTGTCGGCCGTGCTGTGCGGCATCGCAGGCGCCTTGTACGTGCCGCAGGTCGGCATCATCAACCCCAGCGAAATGTCCACCGAGAACTCGATCGAAATGGTGATCTGGGTCGCCACCGGCGGACGCGGCACGCTGATCGGCCCCATCCTCGGCGCGGGCGTGGTCAACGGCCTGAAGACCTGGTTCACCAGCGTGCTGCCCGAATTCTGGCTGTACGCGCTGGGCCTGATCTTCGTCCTGGTGACCCTGTTCCTGCCCACCGGCATCGTCGGCCTGGCGCGTCGCCTGGCCACCCGCTACCAGGAGCGACGCGCATGACCAGCACGCATTCCGAAACCGCCATGCTGGACGGCGGCCCCAGCGGCGACGCCGGCTACGGCCGCGTCAGCCCCAAGGGCCTGGACACCAGCCACGGCGCCATCCTGTACCTGGAAGGCATCACCGTCAGCTTCGACGGCTTCAAGGCGCTCAATGACCTGACGCTGGACATCGGCGTGGGCGAGCTGCGCTGCATCATCGGTCCCAACGGCGCAGGCAAGACCACCATGATGGACGTCATCACCGGCAAGACCCGCCCCACCGCCGGCACCGCCTTTTTCGGCCAGAGCATCGACCTGACCCAGCTGACCGAAGCGCAGATCGCCCACGCCGGCATCGGCCGCAAGTTCCAGCGGCCCACGGTGTTCGAACAGCACAGCGTGTTCGAGAACCTGGAACTGGCGATGAAGACCGACAAGCGCGTGCGGCCCACGCTGTTCTCGCGCCTGACCGGGGCGCAGGCCGACAGGATCGGCGAGACGCTGGACCTGATCCGCCTGCGGCCCGAGGCCTTCCGGCCCGCCGGCCTGCTGTCGCATGGCCAGAAGCAATGGCTGGAGATCGGCATGCTGCTGATGCAGGAGCCGCAGTTGCTGCTGCTGGACGAACCGGTGGCCGGCATGACCGATGCCGAAACCGAACGCACCGGCGAACTGCTCAACGAGCTGCGCGGCCGCCATTCGCTGATGGTGGTCGAACACGACATGGACTTCGTCAACCAGATCGCCGGCGACGGCAAGGTGACGGTGCTGCACGAAGGCTCGGTGCTGGCCGAAGGGCCCATGGCGAAAGTGCAGGCCGACCCGCGCGTGATCGAAGTCTATCTGGGGCGCTGATATGTTGAACGTAACCACCATCGACCAGTACTACGGCGGCAGCCACACCTTGCGCGGCGTCTCGCTGGCGGTGAACCAGGGCGAATGCCTGGCGCTGCTGGGGCGCAACGGCGTGGGCAAGACCACGCTGCTCAAGTGCGTGATGGGCGTGCTGCCCGTGGCCCGTGGCGCCATCGCCTTCGACGGTGCCGACATCACCCGGCTGGCGCCGCACCAGCGCGCCGCCCGCGGCATGGCCTACGTGCCGCAAGGGCGCGACATCTTCGCCCGGCTCACCGTCGAAGAGAACATCCTGATGGGCATGGCCACCAAGCCCGCCGCGCGCGCGCGGCGCATCAAGGAAGAAGTATTCGAGCTGTTTCCGGTGCTGAAAAGCATGCTGGCGCGACGCGGCGGCGACCTGTCGGGCGGGCAGCAGCAACAGCTGGCGATCGCCCGCGCACTGGTGGCCGAACCCAAGCTCATCATCCTGGACGAACCCACCGAAGGCATCCAGCCGTCGATCATCAAGGACATCGCCCGGGTGATCCACATGCTGCGCCAGCGCGGCGACATCGCCATCCTGCTGTGCGAACAGTATTTCGATTTTGCCCGCGAGCTGGCCGACCGCTTCGTGGTGCTGTCGCGCGGCGAAGTGGTGGCCAGCGGCGACCGGGCGGCCATCGACGGCGAGGACGTGCGGCGCCACCTTTCCGTCTGAGGCGCCTTTTAGTGCCAACGGAGCCTGGATATAATGCGCCGTCATGCACCTTGCCCACTTCCTGAACCGCGGCTACGCCTGGATCGCCCTTGTCGCGATCCTGTGGGCGTCCCTGGTTCCGTCGTTGGCGCACGGCAGCCATGCCGCGGGCGGCGCCAGCCGCCAGGTCACCGTCGACTACTGCGCCCCTGAAGGCAAGTCGTCGCTGACCATCGACGTGCAGGGCGACGACACCCCCGCCGACCACGCGGCGCACCACGGCGACAGCACCCACTGCCCGTTCTGCCGCAACCCCCAGGCCGACATCGGCATCCTGCCCGCGCCGCTGCTCGTCCTGCGGGCCCCGCCCGGCCGGGTCAGCTATCCGGCGCTGTTCTACCGCGCCTCGCATCCCCTCTACGCCTGGAGCGCGGCCCAGCCGCGCGCCCCGCCCGCCGCTTGAGTCCGCGCGCAGGCGGCCCGCCCGGTTCTCGGGCAGCCGCCGCGCCGCATTGCGCTTGAGCCCCCCGCCGGCCGTTTTCGCGCGCCGGCGGCATTCCGGAATCATCGCCCGCCCCCGACGCCGCCTTCGTGCACGGCGCGGCCCGCGGGCGCGCAAGCCGGCCCGTGCCGGCCTGGACCATGAAAAAAACCTACGCAGCCTCTTTGCTGGCAGGCGCCTGCGCGGCCAACCCCGCCCTGGCGCTGACCACCGACCCCGCCATCGAAACGCTGGCAGCCACCGTGGTGGAAGGCGACGATGCCGATGGCAAGCCCAACGGCCCGCTGGACCTGAACCGCATCGACGGCACCGGCAGCCGCCTGGGCCTGACCCTGCGCGAAACGCCCGCATCCGTCACCGTCATCAACCGCGCCCAGATCGAGGCGCGCGGCTCGCAGAACACCCAGGAAATCGCCCGCGGCATCCCCGGCGTGGACAACGCCTCGCCCCCGGGATCGGCCGGCTCGGTCAGCTACCGGGGTTTCAGCGGCGGCCAGGTGTCGCAGCTGTTCAATGGCATCTCGGTGCAATACGACTCGGCCGCGGCGCGGCCGGTGGACAGCTGGATCTACGACCGGGTCGAGGCCATCGGCGGCCCGTCGACCTTTCTGTTCGGCGCGGGCGCGGTCGGCGGCGCCATCAACTACGTCACCAAGCTGGCCCAGCGCGACACCTTCTACGAAGGCCAGCTGCGGTGGGGTTCCTACGACACGCGCCAGGTGTCGGCCGGCATCAACCAGCAACTGGCCGGCTCGCCAGGCGGGCGCGGCCATTACCTGCGCATCGACGCCAACCACACCGCCAGCCGCGGCTGGGTCGACGGCAACCCCTCGAACGCCACGCAGGTCGCGGCCTCGGTGCTGTCGGACCTGGGCGACGACGTCACGCAGACCTGGGCCTTCGAATACCAGCGCGAGCGGGTCGAGCGGCCCTACTGGGGCACGCCGCTGACGGTGGGCGCGGACGGCAAGGTCACGGGCGAAGGCCACATCCGCGGCGGCACGCGGTTCAAGAACTACAACGTCGACGATGGCCTGTACGAGCAATCGGTGCTGTGGGCCCGCTCGCTGACCGAATGGCGCGCGGCGCCCGGCGTGACGTTCAAGAACACGCTCTACTACTACCGCGCCGAGCGCGATTTCCGCAACCTCGAAACCTACCGCTACAACGCCGCCAACAGCCGCGTGCTGCGGTCCGGCGCGCTGCTGCAGCGACACGAGCAAAGCCTGGTCGGCAACCGGGTCGAAGGCCTGGTCGAGACCACGCTGGCCGGCCTGCCCAGCAGCTGGTCGTTCGGCGCCGACCTCAGCGTGAACAAGCAGACGCGCTACCCCACCAGCCTGCCCGCCACCGTCGACGCGGTAGACCCCTACGATTTTTCGCCGGGCTATTTCTACGACATTCCCGGCATGACGCGCGGCCACAACCCGGACCGCGACAACCGCATCCGCACCCTGGCCTTCACGCTGGAAAACCGCACGGAGGTGCTGCCGGGCGTGGCCATCGTGTCGGCATTGCGCCGCGACTTCATCGATCTGGACCTGACGAATCGCCGCGCCGTCTCAAACGCGTCGCCCGCCTCCGCCTCGCGCGACTATTCGCCCACCACCGGCCGCCTGGCCGTCAACTGGGCGGTGACGTCGCAGGCCTCGTTGTATGCGCAGTACGCCACCGCCGCCGATCCCCCGTCCGGCATCATGGCCACCGCCAGCTTTGCCGACGTGCTGAACAACGACAAGCTCACCACCGGCACGCAGAAGGAAGTGGGCGGCAAGTTCGAATTCTGGGACGGCCGCGGCACGGCCACCATCGCGGCCTACGAGATCACGCGCAAGAACATCTCGGCGCCTGATCCGAACAACCCGGCGGTCAGCGTGCCGGTGGGCCAGCAGTCGGCCCGCGGGCTGGAACTGGCCGGCGGCCTGCGCCTGACGCGCACGCTGTCGCTGCAGGGCAACATGGCCTTCGTCAACCCCAAGTACGACGATTTCTCGCAGACGGTCAACGGCGTGGCCGTATCGCGCAACGGCAACGTCCCCACCAACACGCCGCGCCGCGTGGCCAACCTGTGGCTGGACTACGCCTTCCTGCCCGACTGGAACGCCAGCGTCGCGGCGCGCTACGTGGGCCGCGCCTATGCCGATGCCGCCAACACCGTGTGGGCGCCGTCCTACACGATCTTCGACGCCGCCGTGTCGCACCGCATCGACCGCCACTTCACCGTCACCGGCCGCGTGCGCAACCTGACCGACAAGGTGTACGCGGCCAACGTCACCGGCACCCCCATGTATTACCTGGGCGCGCCGCGTACGTTGGAACTGTCCGTGCAAGCCCGCTTCTGAGGCCGCCATGACCGCCATCCATCCCGCCCGTCCCCGGCCCGCGCCACCCGCCTGGTCCACCCGCGCCAAGCGCTGGCTGTACCTGATCCACCGCTGGGCCGGCATCGTGCTGTGCCTGTTCTTTGCCATGTGGTTCGTGTCGGGCGTGGTGATGATGTATGTGGGCTATCCCAAGCTCACGCCGCACGAGCGCATGACGCACCTGGCCCCGCTGGACCCGGCGCAAGTCACCGCCACGCCCGCCCAGGCGCTGGCGGCGGCGGGCGCCCGGGACGCCCCCGGCCTGAGCCTGGCCGCCCTGCGCGGCGGCGCGCCGGTGTACCTGGTGCCGGCGGGCCGCGGCCAGGCGCCCAAGGTGGTGGACGGCGCCAGCGGCGCCTTGCTGCCGCGCGCCGACGCCCAGGTCGCCACCGCCAGCGCCGCGGCCTGGTTCGGCGGCGACTACGCCGCGCACTACCAGGGCGAGGTCGAGGAAGACGTCTACACCCATTCCGGCGCGCTGGACCCGCATCGCCCGCTGCATCGCATCGACCTGGACGACCCCGACCACACCCGCCTGTACGTATCGTCGGCCACCGGCGAAGTGGTGCTGGACGCCACCCGCAGCGAACGGCTGTGGAACTACGTCGGTGCCTGGATCCATTGGCTGTACCCGTTTCGCGGCAATGTGTTCGACCCCTGGTGGCACGACATCGTGGTGTGGCTGTCGGTCATCGGCGTGGCCGTGGCCGTCACCGGCACGGTGGTCGGCATCCTGCGCTGGCGCTTTTCGCGGCCCTACGCCAGCGGCAGCCGTTCGCCCTACCGCGACACCATGATGCGCTGGCACCACCTGAGCGGCCTGCTGTTCGCCGTCATCACCATCACGTGGATCTTCAGCGGGCTCATGTCGATGAACCCGTGGAAGGTGTTCACCAGCGACGCGGCGCCGCTGGCGTTGCATGCGTATGCGGGCAGTCCGCCCGCCGCAACGCCGCCCGCCCGAGCGGCCGGTGCCCGCGCGGCAGTCGGCGCACCGGCCGCCATGGCTTCGGCCGACGCACCGCAAGCCTCGCCCGCCACGCTGATCCGCGCCCTGCCCGCCGCCCCGCGCGAACTGCGCTGGAGCCGGGTGGACGGCCAGGACCTGGTGCTGGCCCGCAGCGGCCCGGGCGCCCCCACACTGCTGTCCGCCGCCGATGCCCGCCCCGTCGCGCTCGACCCCGCGGCCCTGCGCGCGGCCGCCGCCCGCCTGGTGCCCGGCGCCATGCTCACCGACGTGCAGGTGCTGGACCGCTACGACTTCTACTACTACGCCCGCGACGAGCACGCCATGCTCGGCCACATCGAAAAGCCCCTGCCCGCCTGGCGCCTGGTGTTCGACAACCCGCAGGCCACCTGGGTCTACCTGGACCCGCGCACCGGCCATATCCTGGGCAAGCAGGACCGCGGCAACCGCGCCAGCCGCTGGCTGTTCGCCTTCATGCATAGCTGGGACTGGACGGGCCTGCTGGCGAACCGGCCGCTGTGGGACATCGTGCTGGTGTTCCTGTCGCTGGGCGGCGCGGCGCTGAGCCTGACGGGCGTGGTGATCGGCTGGCGCCGGCTGGGGCGCAAGCTGCGCGCATGAAAGCATGGACCTGAAAACACGGGCCTGAAGGGGCGCACCTGAATGTACGCACCTGAAAGCCGCGCGAGAATGCACTATGCTCATCGCCTTGCCCCCGGGGCCTGCCACCAGGCCCCGCTGATTCCCTTATTTGCGGAGCCCGCCATGTCCGACGTCACCATCTACCACAACCCCAAGTGCGGCACCTCGCGCAACACCCTGGCCATGATCCGCAACGCCGGCATCGAACCCGACGTGGTGCTGTACCTGGAAACCCCGCCGTCCCGCGCCACCCTGAAGGCGTTGTTCAAGCGCGCCGGCATCAGCGTGCGCGACGCCCTGCGCGAAAAAGGCACGCCCTACCTGGAACTGGGCCTGGACGATGTGTCCCTGCCCGAAGACGCCCTGCTGGACGCCATCGAACAGCACCCCATCCTGCTGAACCGCCCGTTCGTGTCGACCCCGCTGGGCGCCGCGCTGTGCCGGCCGTCGGAATTGGTGCTGGACATCCTGCCCGCGCCGCAACAAGGCGCCTTTACCAAGGAAGACGGCGAACAGGTCGTGAACGCCGACGGCAAACGCATCCAGAAGTAAATACGCGGGTTTCGGCGCATTTTGTAAGCGGACTGACGGGAAACCCCATTACCATCGCGGCTATTCGATTATTACGCCGCGATGACTTGTCATGGATTTTCTTGAACCCCTGAATCAGTCCCTTTTTCTGCTGGTCAACGCCGACCCGGCCACCCCGATCTGGCGCATCCACGCCGCCCTGCTCATCGCTAACAAGCTGATCCTCCTGGTGCCGTGTACGTTGGCGGCCTTGTGGCTGTGGGGCGGCCAGGAACAACGCAGCCTGACCTTGAAGATCCTGGCCAGCATCGGCGCCGGCCTGTGCATCAGCTACCTGTTCGGCGCCCTGTGGCCGCATCCCCGGCCCTTCACCATCGGCCTGGGTCACGCCTTCTTCCACCACAAGGCCACGTCCTCGTTCCCCAGCAACCACACCATCATCATCGCCACGATGGCGTTCGCGCTGATCTTCGACCGGCGCTGGGCCGGCTGGGGCTGGGTCACCCTGCTTTTGGCCGCCCTCGTCGGCACCTCGCGCGTCTACCTGGGCGTGCACTTCCCGCTGGATATCGCCGGCGGCCTGGTGCTGGCGCCCGTCGCCGCGGGCCTGGCGGTGCCGGTGTGGAACCGCGTGGGCGCGCCGCTGACCGGGCTGCTGCAAACCATCTACCGCAAAGTGCTGGCGGTGCCGATTGCGCGCGGCTGGATTCGGGCCTGACGCCTTCAGGCCGCCCGCGCCAGCGATTCAGCCGGCCGGGCCGCACGCCAACGCCCTTCGTGTTCGAGCAGCCAGCGCTTGCGATGCAAGCCGCCGCCATAGCCCGTCAGTGACGCATCCGCGCCGATCACCCGGTGGCAGGGCACCACGATGCCCACCGGATTGGCGCCGTTGGCCATCCCCACCGCCCGCACCGCCGACGCCCGGTCGATGCGGGTCGCCAATATCCCGTAACTGACCGTATCGCCCGGCGCGATGTCGCGCAGCGCCTGCCACACCTGCCGCTGAAAATCGGTGCCGCCCAGTGCCACCGCCAGGTCATCGATCGCGTCGACCTGACCGTCGAAATACGCCTGCAACCGCCCGCTCGCCTGCGACGGCTGCGCCGCATCGCGCACCTGCACCGCCCCCTTGCCGTACTGGCGCCGCAGCAGCGCGTGCATGCGCGGCTCGTAATCCTCCCAATCCACCGCCCGCAGGCGCTCTGCCTCATCGGTCAGCACCAGCATCGTGCCAATCGGGGTGGTCACCCGTTCAAGAAAAAACGCCAGCGGGACGGCGGCGGCAACAAGGGGCCTGGACATGGCGTGACTCCTGGAAAACGTTCGGCTGGCATCCAATATAGGCCCGCCTGCCCCCCGGCGCTGGCGGTTTTCGGACACGACCCTCAATGTGACAACAATGTCCGAAAACCGCTAGATCGGCATCGCCTGCAGCGCTAGCATGAACCGCATGAACCTAGACCACGACGCCTGCTACAGCGCCATCCAGGTGCGCGACGCCCGTTACGACGGCCGCTTCTTCACCGCCGTCAAGACCACCGGCATCTACTGCCGCCCCGTTTGCCCGGCACGCACCCCGCTGTCGCGCAACGTCGTCTTCTACCCCACGGCCGCCGCCGCCCAGGAAGCCGGCTTTCACCCCTGCCTGCGCTGCCGCCCCGAAACCGCCCCCGCCAGCCCCGGCCAGGACCTGCCCGACAGCGTCGCCCGCGCCCTGGCCCAGATCGAGCTCGGCGCCCTGGACGACGCCGGCATCGACGCCCTGGCCGAACGCCTGGGCGTCGGCGAACGCCAGTTGCGGCGCCAGTTCCGCCAGCACCTTGGCGCCTCGCCCATTGCCGTCGCCCAGACCCGCCGCGTCCTGCTCGCCAAACAGCTCATCCACGAAACCCGCCTGCCCATGGCCGAAATCGCCTTCGCGGCCGGCTTTGGCAGCATCCGCCGCTTCAACGAAATCTTCCTCGACCTCTTCGGCCGCGCCCCCGGCGACCTGCGCCGCTCCAGCCGACCCGACGAGTCCGCCGGCCCCCAGGGCGAAATCAAACTGCTGCTGCGCTACCGCCCGCCCTACGACTGGCCCGCCATGCTCGCCTTCCTGCGCGCCCGCGCCATTCCCGGCATCGAACACGTCACCGACACCAGCTATGCCCGCAGCATCAGCCTGGACGGCAGCCAAGGCACCGTCCACGTCCAGCCCGGCCCCGGCCACGCCCTGCAGGCCACCGTGCGCTTTCCCCGCCTGCAATCCCTGCCCACCCTCATCGCCCGCCTGCGCCGTGTCTTCGATCTCGCCAGCGACCCCACCGCGCTAGCCGCCCAACTGGCCCACGACCCCATCATGGCCACCCTCACCGCCCGCCGCCCCGGCCTGCGCGTCCCCGGCGCCTGGGACGGCTTCGAACTCGCCCTGCGCGCCGTCCTGGGCCAACAGATCACCGTCACCGCCGCCATCAAACTCGCCGGCAAACTCGTCGCCGCCTACGGCCAACCCTTGACCCACCCCGACGCCGACCTCACCCACGTCTTCCCCACCCCCGCCGCCATCGCCCCTGCCGACCTCGCCCCCCTGGGCATGCCCCGCACCCGCGCCGCCACCCTCTCCGCCGTCGCCGCCGCCACCCTGGCAGACCCACACCTCTTCGCCCCCTCCAACACCCTGGAAACCGCCATCACCCGCCTGCGCGCCATCCGCGGCATCGGCGAATGGACCGCCCAATACATCGCCCTGCGCCACCTGCGCGAACCCGATGCCTTCCCCGCCTCCGACATCGGCCTGATCCGCGCCCTGGAAAAACTGGAATCCCGCGAATACACCCCCGCCCAACTGCTGGCCCGCGCAGAATCCTGGCGCCCCTGGCGCGCCTACGCCGCCCAACACTTGTGGGCTGAATACTGAAAGGATGTGGATAGGCACGGAACACCCGCGCGTTGACGCGGCCAGAAAACCAGCCAGCCAGCTATCAAGAGAAACTTAAATGGCGCGCGCCACAGACCTACCGCCTAGCGCCGCAAACCGATACCAAGAACAGGCACCGAAAGGAAAACCACTCACCCCAAACGCGCAGCGAACATCGCTACGACGCAAGACACCGCGTATGCCAAAACCGGCTGCCCGCGCAGCCGGTTTTGGCGGGCAACGCAAACCTCGCCCCCGTCCCCCGGTCTAGCGGCCCCTCATTCCTCGAAACCCGTAGCCCCTCGGGGCGGCCTACGAAGAACAGAACGCCTATAAAAAAACTCAATCCCGAAAATTCTCAAACTGCAAAGGCAGATCCACATCCGTCTTCTTGAGCAAGGCAATAGCAGTCTGAAGATCATCGCGCTTCTTGCCGCTGATCCTCAACTTATCCCCGTTGATCTGACTCTCGACCTTCAACTTCGCGTTTTTGATCGCCGCGATCAACTTCTTCGCCACAGGCTGCTCGATCCCCTGCTTGATCGTCACCTTCTGCCGCGCCCCGCCCAGATTCTCAAGCGGATCCGCCACATCCAGGCAGCGCACATCGATCCCGCGCGCAGACAACCGCCCCCGCAGGATATCCAGCATCTGCTTCAACTGAAACGCGCTCGACGCCACCTGCGTCACCACAAACCCTTCCAGCTCGAACTTGGCATCCGTGCCCTTGAAATCGAAGCGCGTCGCGAGTTCCCGGTTCGCCTGGTCGATGGCGTTGGTGAGCTCGTGTTTGTCGACTTCGGAAACGACGTCGAAAGTAGGCATGACAAAAAGTCCCGTCAGTAAATGAAAAAAATCCGGCTAACGCCGTCTGCCCCATTTTACCGGCCCCCGCCCCCGCGTCACGTCATCAGCACCAGCAGCCGCTCCGCCTGCAACGGATGCGCCATCACCTGCGCCTCGATCCCATACGCCAGGTAGAGATTTGCCGGCGTCAGCACCTCGGCCGGCGTGCCCAGCGCCACCGCGCGGCCGCCACTCAACAGCAACAGCCGGTCGCACCAGCGCGCCGCCAGATTCATATCGTGCAGAATCACCAGTACCCCCGTATTGCCCTCGTGCGCCAGTTGCGCCGCCCGCCGCATCAGGTCCGCCTGGTGCCTGGGGTCCAGACTGGCCGTCGGCTCGTCCAGCAGCAGATAGCGCACCTCGCCCGCCGCCCGCCCCGCGCTGCATTGCACCAGCACCCGCGCGAACTGCACCCGCTGCTGCTCCCCGCCCGACAGTTCCGGATAGCGGCGTCCGTCCAGGTGCCTCGCGTCCGCCCAGTCCAGCGCCTGCTGCGCCAACGCATCCACCTCGGCCGGCGACAGTTCGGGAAACGGATACGCCCCCATCGCCACCACCTCGCGCACCCCCAGGTCGAACGTCAGCCCCGGCTTTTGCGGCAGTACCGCGCGCTTGCGTGCCTGCTCGCGAGGCGGCATCGACGCCAACGCGCGGCCGTCCAGCGTCAGGCTGCCGCCTTCTGCGGCCAATTCTGCCGACAGCGCGCTCAACAACGTCGACTTGCCCGCGCCGTTGCTGCCCAGCAGGCCCACCACCTCGCCCGGACGGATGCTCAACGACACCTGGTCCAGAATACGCGTGCCGTGACGCGCCAGCGTCAGATTGTCAGCGGCCAGCATCAACCGTGCCTCCGGCCGCGCGCCAGCAGCCACAAGAAGAACGGCCCGCCCACCAAACCGGTCACCAGCCCGATCGGCAATTCGGCCGGCACCACCACGATGCGCGCCAGCCAGTCGGCCAGCACCATCACCAGCCCCCCACCCAGCAGGCAGGCCGGCAGCAACAAGCGGTGGTTGGCGCCCAGCGTCATGCGCACCAGGTGCGGCACCACCAGGCCCACGAACACGATCGTGCCGCTGGCCGCCACCAGCGGGCCGACGATCAGCGTACACGCCAGCACCAGCCGGGCCCGCGCCTGCCTCAGCGAATAGCCCAGGTGCTGGGCCTCGCGTTCGCCCAGCAGCAGCGCGTTCATCACGCGCCACTGGCGCATCAGCCACCACGACAGCACCAGCACCCACGGCGCCAGGAAAGCCAGCAGCTTCCAGCTGGCGCCGGCCAGGCTGCCCATGTTCCAGAAGGTCAGGTCGCGCAATTGCGCATCGGTGGCCATGAAGGTGAACAGCCCGATCAGGCTGAAGGCGATGGCCGTGATGGCCACGCCGGCCAGCAGCAAGCCCGCCACGCCCGGCACGCGCCGGCCCACCGCATAGGCCGACAGCGTGGCGACCAGGCTGCCGATGAAGGCGCCGGGCGCCGTGTACCAGAAGCCGCCATGCGTCAGCACAATGGCCGCCACCGCGCCCAGCGAGGCGCCCGCCGAAATGCCGATCAGCCCCGGCTCGGCCAGCGGATTGCGGAACAGCGCCTGCAACGCCGCGCCCGAAATCGCCAGGCCCGCGCCCATCACCACCGCCAGCAGCACGCGCGGCAGGCGAATATCGATCAGCACGTTGCGCCACAAGGCCTGCTCGGGCGTGGGCGTGCCCCCCAACAGCGACGGCAGCTCGCGCAGCGGAATCGCCACCGCGCCACTGGCGCTGGCCGCCAGCACCGCCGCCACCAGCACCCCGGCCAAGGCCGCCAGCGCCAGCGGCGGACTAGCGCGCCATGGCATGCGCGGCCTCTTGTTTGAGCTGGCTCAGGGCCAGCGGCAGCCGCGGGCCCAGGCCCAGGATCAGCAGATCATCCATCACGATGATGCGCTGTTTGGCCGCGGCCTGCGTAACGGCAATGCCCGGCAGGCGCGCAAAGCCCTCGAGGCCGCCGCTGGCCTGCAGCGATTCCCGGGTGACGATGATCAGGTCGGGCGCCAGCGCGCCGATGGACTCGGGCGACAGCGGCTTGTAGCCCTGCTGCCCGTCCAGCACATTGACCAGGCCGGCCAGGTGCATGACCTCGGCCGCGGCCGTGCCGCGGCCGGCGCCTTGCGGCGCACCGTTGCGGTTGATCAACAGCAGCGCCCGCGCGCGCGTCGCAGGCAAGGCCTGGGCCTGGTCCAGGTCGCGCGACACGTCGGCCACCATCTGCTCGCCCGCCGCGGCCACGCCCAGCGCGTCCGCCACGGCGCGGATGCGCGCCTTCAATGAATCCACCGACGGCGCGTCCGGCACGCGCACCACGCGCACGCCGACCTCGCCCAGGCGCTTGAGCGCCTCGGGCGGGCCGGCCTGTTCCGACGCCAGCACCAGGTCGGGCTGCAAGGCCAGCACGCCTTCGACCGGCACCGCGCGGTAATAACCGACACGCGGCAGCCTGGTGGCGGCCTCCGGATACAGACTGGACTGGTCGTCGCCGACCAGCCTGTCGCCCTGGCCCAGGCCGTACACGATTTCCGTCACGCTGCCGCCCAGGGTCACCACCCGCGCAGGCGGCGCCGCCTGCGCGCACGCCACCAGCATCCAGCCCGCCACCACCGCCAACCATGTCTTCATTGCGTTTTCCTCAAGCGGCCAGCGGCACTCGGCACAGGCCCATCATCAATTCCCGCCAAGCCGGCAGTTCGGGCTTGCCCGGCTTGCGCTCGCCGAAGAACTGCGCGATCAGGTCGCCGGTGGACGCGTACAGTTCCAGCGAGGTCACCCAGCCGTCGGACGTGGGCTTGTTCACCACCCACGCCGATGCAATGGCGGTGGTGTCCAGGTGCAGGTTGAACGTCGGGTCCAGCACATTGAACCAGGGGCCCGTGCGGCGCAGTTGCTGCACCGGGCCGGTGTGGATCTGGATCATGCCGCGGTTGCCCACGAAGCACATGATCGGCAGGCCGCTTTGCGCGGCCGACTCCAGCATGCGCTCGACCGCGTCGGCCGGCACTGTCTGGGCCAGGTCTTCGCCGGCCGCGGCCAGCGCCGCCAGGCGCGACACCTTGAACTTGCGCAGCAGCGGAAAGAATTCGTGGGTGTCCTGCATGCCCAGCCAGGCTTCGCGCCAGGCCGCGACGTCGTCGACCTGCGGCGCATCGGTCGCGGCGGCATAGGCCGTGGTCTCGGGCCAGCGCGACTCACCCGCGAACTTGGCCACCAGCGTCTCGTACGCCGCCACGTCGGTGGCCTCGGTGCGGTACACCTTGTGCACCGCCACGCCGGCGCCGTCAAAGAACTGCAGGCTGTGGCGACCGTCCTGCTCGACGGCCCAGGCCGACTTCCAGCACGAGAAGAACACGCGCAGGTCGATGTCGGCGCCCAGCACCAGGCCCACCGGGCCATCGGCCTGGATGTCCAGGTAGGCACCGTGGCGCTCGTGCACGCACCAGTCGTTGCGGGTCAGGGCCATCACCGGGCCCAGCGCGCCCAGCTCGCGAAAGATCGCCTGGGGCTGGCCATGCAGTTCGGTGGCCTTGACCCCGGCACAGCCGGCGGCCACCCATTCGGCTTCGGACACGCCCAATTCCTGGGCCAGGTTGCGGGCGCGCAGGCCGGGCTTGGCCGCCGCCAGGGCTTCGTTGCGGGCGCGCAGCTCGGCGGCGCGGGTGTTGAAATCGGTCTGGTTCATTTCGTTGCTCATTGCGGGCTCTCCGGCCGGAATGGAAAATCGAAACTGCCGCCGCTGACGCGCAGCGGCGGCAGCGCGGGGGTCAGTATTGATACGTCAGCGAAACGCGCAGGCTGCGTCCCGGTTCCGTGTACCAGTCCACCGGCCGCGGCAGCGCCGTGGCGCCGGCGGTCGGCACGTTGATGGCTTCCCAGTACTTCTTGTCGAACAGGTTGAACACGCCGGCCTGCACTTGCAAACCCTTGACCTGCGTCGGGCGCCAGTAGCCCATCAGGTCCACCACACCGTAACCCGGCGCCTGGAAGTCGCGATTGGGCGTGGTGGCGCTGGCATCAGGATATTCCACCTTGTTGCGGCGCAGGGCGGTCGTCAGCATGGCGTCCACGCCCCAGACGTCGCGGCCATAGCCCACGCCCAGCACGGCCTTCAGCGGCGCCACCGAATTCAGGTACTGGCCCGTGCCTTCGTCCTTGCCCACGGCCCACGCCAGCGAGCCCCAGGTGCGCCAACCCGGCGAGAACTTCCAGTGCGCGCTGGCCTCGGCGCCGTAGATGCGCACCTTGGCACGGTTGACGTTGCCCGTCACGCCCAAGGGGTACTGGCCGGCCCAGCCCGCTTGCCACTGCGGCGAGCCGGCATCCAGCGGCACGTTGCTGTCGATGAAGTTCTGGTAGCGGTTGTCGAAGAACGACAGCGCGCCGCCCAGCGCATCGGTGCCCAGCTTGGCGCCCAATTCCCAGCCCTTGCTGGTTTCCGGCTTCAGGTAGGGGTTGCCGACCCGCAGGTAAGTGCCCGGCCCGCCGTAGTTGGTGTAGAGCTGCGTCGGGCTGGGCGCCTTGAAGCCGTAGGCGTATTGCGCGTACAGGCTCAGTTCGTCGGCCGCCTTCCAGGTGGTCAGCAGCTTGGGCGAGAAGCGGCCGCCGCTGTTGGTGGACGGCAAGGCGCCGGCATTGGGATTGCTGGTGTAGCTTTCGGTGGCCTGCGGCTTTTGCTCGTAGTGGTCGTAGCGCAGCGCCGGCATGACCGTGTAGCGGCCCTCCGCGAAACTGAATTCGTCCTGCACCCACACCGCCCACTGGCTGCCCTTGGACTCGGGCACGTCGGCCTGGTTGGTGTGCAGCATGTCGCAAGCGCGCGGGCCGAACGGCGCCGGCGTGCCCGGGCGCACCACCGGGCAGTTGTCGTAGCCGCTGGAGTTCTGCTGGGTCTTGTTGCCGAACCATTCGCCGCCCACCGTCCACAATTGCGCCACCGCATCGCCCGCAAAGCGCTTGGTCAGTTCGGCGTTGGCGCCGAACATGGTCTGGCGGATGGAGTTGTTGCGGCCATAGGCGCCGTTGGGGAAACCATAGCGGAAGGGGTCGCCACGAATGATGTCGGCGCGCGCGTCGCGGCTGCGTTCGCCATCCAGCGCGCTGTCCAGCTGCATGCGCTGCCAGTACACGACCGCGGTGGCGCTGTCGATCAGGCCACCGGTGCCGGGTGCCTTGTAGGAATAATCGAACGACACGCGCTCGCGCTCGGTTTCTTTCCTGGTGGTGTTTTCGCCGATCAGGTAGCTGGTGCCCGGGCCCTGCTCGAACATGCTGTCCTGGGTGGCGTTGCGCTTGAAGTATTCGCCGGTCAGGCCGAAGCGGTGGCCGCCTTCGACGCGCTGCTGCAGCTTCAGGAGGAAGCTGCGCTGGTCGTAGTTTTCGGGCGTGGGTTCGGTGCGGCGGGGGCCGTAGCCGCCGATGTCGCCGCGGTTGTCCAGCGCGTGGCCGTTGCGCAGGCCGGCCTGCAGCAGCCAGAAGGTATTGCTGTGGATCTGGCCGGCCAGGGCAGCGTTGGTGCCCCAACTGCTGTCGGCGGTGTCGTAGTCGGTCTTGGCCAGCGCCCCGAAGGTCTTGCCGTCGGTGAGCAGGTCCGACGGGTCCAGCGTATGCAGGTCGGCGATGCCCGAGATGGCGCCCGAGCCGCCCGAGCTGGCGTCGGCGCCGCGCACGATGTCCAGGCGCGACAGCGAATTGAAGTCCACCGATTCCAGGCCGCCCTTGACGCCGCGGGCGCCGTCATCCAGCCACGGCAGGCGGATGCCGTCCACGCGGGTCAGCACGCGGTCCTGGTCCAGGCCGCGGATGTTGATGCTGTTGTTCTGGCGGTTCAAGCTCACGCCCGGCTCGGCGCGCTTGCCCAGGTCGCTCCAGTTCTTGATCTGCAGGTCATCCAGGCGCTTGCGGTCGGTGCGCGTTTCCCAGGCGGGCGTGGCGGCCGCGCCTTCGCCTTCGACGGTCACGGGCGACAACTGCGTCACGCCGGCTTGCGGCACCGGCTGCAGCACGAACACACCGGGGCTGCGTTCCCGCGCGGCCAGGCCGCTGCCGGCCAGCAGGCGGGCAAAACCGTCGGCCACCGAGTATTCCCCGTTCAACCCCGCGCCGCGGCGCGGGCCCACCAGCGCGGCATCGAACAGCACGGTCACACCGGCGTTATCGGCAAAGCGCGACAGGTTCTCGGCCAGCGGGCCGGCCGGAATGCGGTAGCTGCGCGCCGCGCCTGGCGCCGCCTGGGCCTGCGCCGCGGCTGCCGGCCACAGCATCGCGGCCGGCGCGGCCAGGGCCGTGGCCAGGCGCAGCGCGAACGCCAGGCCGGTCAGGCGGTGGTGCGCGCCGGGTTGGGATAAGCCGCGCGTGCGGCCGGCAGGGAAGTAAGCCATGGTCGTCCTTTCGATCCAACGGGTATCGGCATTCGTGTGCCTCTACTGACCATGACCCTCGACCATCGCGGATCGGACAGCGCGTTCTCGTCTTTTTTGTAACTGCGGCGCAACCGCGCGTTCAGGCCTGGCCCTCGCGCGGCACGATCGTCACCCAGTACGCGCTGCGATAGCGCACCTGCACCGGCAGGGTGGACGGCAACGCCGCCAGCACCGCGTCGGTGTCCTGCAACTGGAACGCGCCCGAAATCCGCAGCCCGGCCACCGCCGGGTCGCAGCGCAGGATGCCGGCGCGGTAGCGGCCCAGTTCGGCGGCGAAGGCATCCAGGCGCCAGGCGCTGGCGTGCAGCACGCCACGGGTCCAGTCGGCCGCATGCGGATCGGCGGGCTCGGCATGCGGCGGCGCATCGCGGGCCAGCAGGGCCTGTTCGCCGGCCGCCAGCGCCACCACGGCGCCACCGCGGTGCAGGCTGACCTGCCCTTCCTGCACGCTGACGCGGCAGGCGTCGCCGTCCTGGCGCACGCAAAAGCGCGACGCCTGCGCCCGCACATCGCCCTGGCGCGTGCGCACCACGAAGGGCCGCGCGTGCGCACCGGTTTCGGCCACGGCATGCACGGCGATTTCGCCGGCGCGCAGCCGCACCAGCCGCAGGTCGGCATCGAACAGCACGTCGACCGCGCTGGCGGTGTTCAGGCGCAGCGACGAGCCATCGGCCAGCGCCAACTGGCGCTGTTCGCCGGTGGCGCTGCGATAGTCGGCCGTCCATTCGAACGGGCTGGCGCGCCAGGCGGCCCAGCCCACCGGCCCGGCCACGATCAGCGCAGCCAGCGCCTTCAGCGCGCGGCGGCGGTCGCCGGATTCGGGCCGGTTCAGCGTTGCCATGCCCAGCGCCGACGGAATCAGGCCAAAGCGCTGGTTGACCCGCTGCGCCCGCTGCCAGGCGTGTTCGTGTTCGGGCTTGCTGGCGCGCCATGCATCGCAGGCATGGATGTCGGCGTCGGTGGCGCGCTCGGAACTCAGGCGCAGCAGCCAGCGCGCGGCCTCGCGCGCCACGTTGCGTTCGACGGCGGGCAGTTCGCCGGCCAGGCCCCATTGCGCGCTCACATCACCGCCATGATGCATTGCTCGTATCCCTTGGCGATGTAGCGGTGCACCGACCGCAGCGACACATTCAGGCGGGCGGCGATCTCACCGTGGCCCAGCCCTTCCAGTTGCGCCATCAGGAACGCCTGGCGCGCCGGCCGCGGCAGGCCGGCCAGCATGTCATCGATTTCCTGCAGGGCTTCCAGGATCAGCAGGCGTTGTTCGGGCGACGGCGCCACGGCCTCCGGCAGTAGGGCCAGGGCTTCCAGATAGGCCTGCTCCAGCGAGCGGCGCCGGTGATGGTTCAACACCAGCCGCTTGGCGATGGTGGTCAGGTAGGCACGCGGTTCGCGCAGCGCCTCCAGTTCGTGGCGATGGCGCAGCACCCGCACGAACGTGTCCTGAACCAGGTCCGCGGCATCGAACGAATTGCCCAGCTTGGCCCGCAGCCAGTTGTGCAGCCAACCCTGGTGCGTGCGGTACAGCTGGTGGACGGCGTCGCCAGAGGCAAGCGCAAGGTTGGACACGGCGGACTCCCGAACATTCTTGATTACAAATAACAATCGCTCTCATTCTAAATGCAAAACCATGATGCCGGTCAAGCCGTCGTTGCGCGGGCCGTGCGGGGATATGATGGGGACAGATTCGACCGCGGCTTGCGCGGCGCCCCCTTTCCAGGCCCTTTCCCCATGCTCTACAGCGTTCTGAAACTCGTGCACTTGCTGGCCGTCATCCTGTGGGTGGGCGGCATGCTGTTCGCCCACTGTTTCCTGCGGCCGGCGGCCGTGCAGCTGGAACCGCCGCAACGGCTGCGCCTGATGGCCGCCGTGCTGGGGCCGTTCCTGAACGCCGTGCTGGCCGCGATCGTGCTGATCCTGGCGACCGGGGCCACGATGATCGGCCAGGAGGCCAGCCAGGCCACGCAGACGGGCGGCGCGTTCTTCATGCCGCGCAGCTGGACGCTGATGGCCGCCGGCGGGCTGGTGATGACGGCGATCTACGCCTATATCCGCGCCGTGCTCTACCCGCAGTTGCGCGCGGCCGTGGCGGCGTCGGACTGGCCGCGAGGCGGCCAGGCCATGGGCGGCATCCGCCGTTGGGTGGGCATCAACCTGGTGCTGGGGCTGCTGATCGTGGCGGCGGTCTTTCTGGCCTGAACCGCAGCCGCCGCGGCAGGGAAAATGCGGATGAATGTCGGACAAAGCCGCGGCTAAGCTATCGGACAAGCACGGTCGGCTATCGGATTTCTTCGGGTTGGTGCAATACGCTGTACATCCGGCGTGGCCACACTGGACCGGACTCTCGCGGGTCTTACGACATAAAAGGAAAACCGATGATCAAACGCGTCTTGCAACTGGCCGCCCTGGGCCTGTCCACCGCCACCATCTCCGCCGCCTTTGCCGCGGCCCCCATCGACAACAGCGCGCTGGAACAACCCGGCTTTCGCGAACACAAGACCACCTACGGCCTGGTGTATCGCCTGCCCAAGGAAGTCAATGCCGTGCTGGACGCCAAGGTCTACAGCGCGCTGCGCCCCGACCTGGTGGCGCTGGGCCTGAAGGCCGAAGCCGAAACGCCCAACATCCCGCACGTGACGGTGGTGCACATCCACAACGCCGACCCGGCCACGCCGCAGCGCATGCTCAAGGCCCTGCCTAAGCCGCCGGCCCCGCTGGCCATCACGCTCAAGAACTTCTACCCGACCGAAGCCGCCAAGGGCGCGGGCCACCCGTGGTGGCTGGACCTGGGCGTGGTCAAGAGCGGCGCGGGCTATGAAGCCATGATGGCCTACAACACCACCGCCACCGCCGCCCTGGCGCCGCTGCGCGACGGCCCGCTGCCGCGTGTGACCGGCCCGGTCTACGCCAAGATGGCCGACGCCGGCCGCGACCTGGTCAAGACCCTGGGCGTAAGCGGCGTGAACGTGGTCAAGGACGGCAAGGAAGTGCGCGCCCACAACCCGCACAACACGCTGGTCTACAGCATGGCGCGGTACGACGAGCGCCTGGCCAGCGCCATGAAGCAGGAAGCGGACAAATTCAACGCCGTGCTGCCCGATGGCATCGACACGACCTTCAAGGACGTGTCCATCGTTGAACTGGGCTTTGCCGGCAACGTCACGCGCGAGATCTACCGCATCAGCCTGGAAGACGGCACGGTGACCGACGTGGCCACCGGCAAGGCGGTCAGCCGCTAAGCCAGCCGCTCGCGCAGCACCTCGCGCACCTGCCCGCGCAGCCACGCCTGCAAGGGCGAGGTGTGCTGGCGCCGCGCCCACACCATCGCCAGTTCCATCTTGCGCAGCCGCGCCGGCATCTCCAGCATCGCCAGCGGAAAGTGGCGGCAGTGCACCCGCGCCACGCTGGCCGGCATGGTGGTGGCGTAATCGGTTTCCACCAGCACGTACGGCGCCACGCCAAAGCCCGACAGGTAGGCCGAAAACGCCATGCGGCCGGCCCCCGGTTTCAGCAAGCGGTCGAAGGTGGTTTCGCGGCCGTGCATCTGCTCGAAGGCAAACCACTTGATTGCGCCCAGGTCGGCCAGCGTCAAGGCACCCCGATCCGCCCAAGAGTGCCGCGCCGACAGCACGCAGACGCGGCGGTCGGTGTGCAGCGCGTCGCGGTGAAAGCGCGCCGGCACCTTGCCGAACAGGCCGATGGCGATGTGCAGGCGTTCGGCGTCCAGGTCGTCGGGCACGAAGTCGCCGTGCAGCGACTGAAAGCGCAGGGTCACGCCGGGCGCGGCGCGGTGCAGCCGTTCGATCAGCGGCGCGGCCAGCAGGATTTCGCTGTGCGCGCCAGTGCCGATATTGACCACGCCCTCGGCCCGCGCCGGGTCGAAGGCTTCCGGCGGACGCAAGGCCGTCTCAAGCTGCGCCAGCGCGTCGTGCACCGCTGCGTGCAGTTCCAGCGCCCGCTCGGTGGGAATGAAACGGCCCTTCACCACCACCAGCAACGGATCTTCCAGCCGCAGGCGCAGGCGCGCCAGGTCGCGGCTGATGGCCGGCTGCGTCTTGTGCAGCAGGGCCGAGCTGGCCGTGGCGCTGCGCGTGCGCATCAACACGTCGAAGGTCAGCAGCAGGTTCATGTCGAGCCTGCGCAGATAGGGCAAGGGAGCGGCGTCGGTCATGGCGCCATGCTATGCCGTAAATGAATGCCTTGAAAGGCCCATATCGATTTCGATATGAGGTGCTTGCGCCCCCGGCATTGGGCAAGCGGCGCGGCCTTGGCTACAGTCCGCCTCGGACCGGGCGTTTCGACCCGGCCGCCCCGCTACGGAGACACCATGGCCCCCCTCTCTTTCCGCCGCTTGCCGGCCCTGGCCCGCTGGGCCGGCAGCGCCGTGCTGGCGCTGGCCGCCGCCCTGCCGCTGGCTGCCCGCGCCGCCGACTTCCCCAGCCGCCCCATCACGCTGGTGGTGCCGTTTCCCGCCGGGGGCACGCCCGACATCCTGGCCCGCCTCATGGGCGACAGCATCGCCAGGCGCCTGGGCCAGCCCCTGATCGTGGAAAACCGCGCCGGTGCCGGCGGCAACATCGGCGCCCAGGCCGTGGCCCGCGCCGCGCCCGACGGGCAGACGCTGCTGATGTGCGCCTTCGGCTGCACCGTGGCGCCGTCGCTGTACCAGCCGCCTCCCTACGACATCGTCAAGGACTTCGCGCCCGTCGCCATGATCGGCACCGTGCCCAGCGTCCTGGTGGTCAACCCCAAGGTGCCGGCCGACACGCTGCCCGCGCTGCTGGCCTACGCCCGCGCCAACCCAGGCAAGCTGAACTCGGCCTCGTCCGGCATCGGCGGCTCGGCCCACCTGGCCACCGAACTGCTCAAGCTGCGCGCCGGCATCGACCTGGCCCACATCCCCTACAAGGGCGCCGGCCAGGTCGCGGCCGACCTGCTGGGCGGACAGGTGGACATGTACTTCGACAACCTGCCCGCGTCGCTGGCCAACATCCGCGCCGGCAAGCTGCGCGCCCTGGCGGTGGCCAGCACTGCGCGCGCCCCGGCCATTCCGGACGTGCCGACCTTTGCCGAAGCCGGCGTGCCCGACTTCCTGATCACCCCCTGGTTCGGGGTGATGGCCCCGGCGGGCACGCCGGGGCCGGTGCTGGACACGCTGCACGATGCCTTCGACCAGGCGCTGAAGTCGCCCGAGGTGGCGGCCAGGATGCGTGAACTGGGCGTGGAAACGGCATCCGGCACTCGCGCCGACCTCGCCCGCTTCGTCGCCGCCGAAACGGTGAAATGGCAGGGCGTCATCCAGGCCAATCACATCAAGGCGGAATGATGGCGCAAGTCACCCCCGCCGCATCGGCCCTTGCCCCCATCCGCCTGCGCGACATGGGCGCCTTCCACGTCGGCGGCCACGACATCCTGCTAGCCGGCCTGCCGCGGCGCGAGCTGGTCATGGCCGAGGGCGGCCAACCCGTGCAGCTGGACCCCAACGGCACCTACCGGGTCGAGCAGATGTACGCCCAGTATTTCCTGGCCGAACCGGCCAGCGGCCGCCCGCCCCTGGCCTTCTGGCACGGCGGCGGCATGACCGGCGCCGCCTGGGAGACCACGCCCGACGGCCGCCAGGGCTGGCTGCACTATTTCCTGCGGCGCGGCTGGGACGCCTACCTGTGCGACGCGGTCGAACGCGGCCGCGCCGGCGCCGCGCCGCACGTCTGGCAGCAAGCGCCCGTGGTGCAGGCGCAGGAAGACTGCTACACCCGTTTTCGCATCGGCCGCCCGGGCACCCGGCCCGGCCCCGGCAGCGCCTATCCCGACACGCAATTCCCGCTGGAATCCTTCGGCCAGCTGGCCGCGCAGATGGTGCCGCGCTGGGTCCATACGGACGCGGCCATCCTGCGTGCCTATCTGGCCTTGCTGGACCGCATCGGCCCGGCCGCGGTGGTGTGCCATTCGCAGGCCGGCGTGTTCGGCATTCGCGCGGCGCACGCCCGCCCGGCGGG
>NZ_JCBANA010000072.1:0-35016 GCF_059760725.1 Achromobacter sp. 1014246743 | reverse complement strand
GCCTTGGGCGCTTCGGCCGCGGGGGCGGTCGCGGCGGCGGCGGCCTTGCCGGCGGTGTCGATCCGGGCCAGGACTTCGCCCGAGGTGACGGTGCTGCCGTCGCCCTTGACGATTTCAGCCAGCACGCCCGAGGCGGGGGCCGGCACTTCCAGCACGACCTTGTCGGTTTCGACTTCGATCAGGATTTCGTCCGCTTCGACGGCAGCGCCGGGCTGCTTCTTCCAGGTCAGCAGGGTCGCTTCGGAAACGGATTCAGAGAGTTGGGGGACGACGACGTCGGTGATAGCCATTTTGTTTGTTCCGTAAAGTGTGTGTTCTTGTGGGGACGGCGCGGCAAGGGTCGAAACAGGGTTCCAGCCACTTGCCGCGCGGCACGCGCATCCAGCGGGTTTACTTCGTCAGCATGACCTTGAACTTGGGCGCAAAGGCCGTTTCGATCAGGGCCTTCTGCTGCTCCTGGTGCTTGGCCAGGTAACCCACGGCCGGCGACGCCGAAGCGGCGCGACCTGCGTAGCCCAGCTTCTGGCCTTCGACCATGTTCTCGTACACGTGATGCTGCACGTAGAACCACGCACCCTGGTTCTGCGGCTCGTCCTGCACCCAGATGACTTCCGTCGCCTTCGGGTACTTGCGCAGTTCGGTCTCGAAAGACTTGTGCGCGAACGGGTAGAGCTGCTCGACGCGGACGATGGCGACGTTGTCGGCGCCACGCTCGCGGCGGGCGTTGACCAGGTCGTAGTACACCTTGCCCGAGCAAGCCAGCACGCGCTTGACCTTGCTGGCGTCGATGGCCTCGTCGACTTCACCGATGACCGGGCGGAAGCTGCCGCCGGCCAGGTCGGTCAGGGGCGAACCGGCGTCCTTGTTGCGCAGCAGCGACTTCGGCGTGAACAGCACCAGCGGCTTGCGGAACGGGCGGATCATCTGGCGGCGCAGAACGTGGAAGATCTGCGAGGCCGAGGTCGGCTGGACCACTTGCATGTTGTTGTCGGCGCACAGCTGCAGGAAGCGCTCGATGCGGCCCGACGAGTGCTCGGGGCCTTGGCCTTCGTAGCCGTGCGGCAGCATCAGGGTCAGGCCCGACTGGCGGCCCCACTTGGCTTCGCCGGAGCTGATGAACTGGTCGATCACGACCTGGGCACCGTTGACGAAGTCGCCGAACTGGCCTTCCCAGATGGTCAGCGTGTTCGGTTCAGCGCTGGAGTAGCCGTATTCGAAGCCCAGCACCGCCTCTTCGGACAGCACGGAGTCGATCACGGTGAACGGCGCCTGGCCTTCCGAGACGTTCTGCAGCGGGATGTAGGTGCCGTCGTTCCAGCGTTCGCGGTTCTGGTCGTGCAGCACGGCGTGGCGGTGCGTGAACGTACCGCGGCCCGAGTCCTGGCCGGTGATGCGGATGGCGTAGCCCGAGGACACCAGGGTCGCGAAGGCGAGGTGCTCGCCCATGCCCCAGTCCAGGTTCATTTCGCCCTTGGCCATGGTGCGGCGGTCGTTCAGCAGCTTGGCGACCAGCGGGTGCACCGTAAAGCCTTCCGGCACGGTGGTGATGCGTTCGCCGATGCGCTTGAGTTCAGCCAGCGGCACGGCGGTGTCGGCCTGGTCGGTCCACTTGGCGCCCAGGAACGGCGACCAGTCGATCGCGTACTTGCTCTTGTAGTCGGTCAGCACCGGCTCGATGGTGCGCTGGCCGTCTTCCATCAGCTGGCGGTAGTCCTTGACCAGTTGATCGGCTTCGCCTTCGGCCAGCACGCCTTGCGTGGTCAGCTTGTCGGCGTACAGCTTGCGCGTGCCGGGGTGGTGGCCGATGCGCTTGTACATCAGGGGCTGCGTCAGCGACGGGGTGTCTTGCTCGTTGTGACCCAGCTTGCGGAAGCAGACGATGTCCACGACCACGTCGTGGCGGAACTGCAGGCGGTAGTCCAGGGCCAGCTTGGTGACGAACACGACGGCTTCGGGATCGTCGCCGTTGACGTGGAACACCGGCGCTTCGATCATCTTGACCACGTCGGTGCAATACAGCGTCGAACGCGAGTCACGCGGGTCGGACGTGGTGAAACCGATCTGGTTGTTGATGACGATGTGCAGCGTGCCGCCCGTACCGTAGCCGCGGGTCTGGGCCAGGTTCAGGGTTTCCATCACGACGCCCTGGCCGGCGAAGGCCGCGTCACCGTGCACCAGCACCGGCAGCACTTGCTTGCCTTCGGCATCGCCGCGGCGCTCTTGGCGGGCGCGTGCGCTGCCTTCGACCACGGGGTTGACGATTTCCAGGTGGGACGGGTTGAACGCCAGCGACAGGTGGACGGGACCGCCACGGGTCGACAGGTCGCTCGAGAAGCCGTTGTGGTACTTCACGTCGCCGTCGGTCAGGCCTTCGGCGTGCTTGCCTTCGAACTCGGCGAACAGATCGCCGGGCATCTTGCCCATGATGTTCACGAGCAGGTTCAGGCGGCCGCGGTGGGCCATGCCGACCACGATTTCCTGGACGCCATTTTCACCGGCGTGGTTCACCACTTCGTCCATCGAGGCGATGAAGCTTTCGCCGCCTTCCAGCGAGAAGCGCTTCTGGCCGACGTACTTGGTGTGCAGGAAGCGCTCGAGGCCTTCGGACTCGGTCAGCTGCTGCAGGATGTGGCGCTTTTCTTCGACCGAGTAGGCGGGCGCGCCCAGGGTGGTTTCCAGGCGTTCCTGGATCCAGCGCTTGGCGGCGGGGTCGGAGATATGCGTGAATTCGGCACCGATGCTGCGGCAATACGTGTCGCGCAACGCCTTCAGGATGTCGCGCAGCGTCATGGTGCTGGCGGTCGTGAAGTAGGTGTTGGTGGCCGAGTAGGTCTGGTCCAGATCGGCTTCGGTCAGGCCGTAGAAGGCCGGATCGAGTTCGGGGATCGGGGGACGTTCCTGGCGCTTGAGCGGATCCAGGTCAGCCCAGCGCGAGCCCAGCGAGCGGTAGGCGGCAATCAGCGATTGCACCGACACTTGCTTGGTGGCGACGCTCAGGTCGGGTTCGGCGGCGCGTTGCACGAAGGCATTGGCCTTGGCGCGCTGGGCGAACGATTCGACGATGGGAGCGTGGGCCTGGTCGCGGGTGGATTCCTGGCCGTCGGTAGCGGGAGCATGTTGCAGCTGGTCGAAGTATTCGCGCCAGTTGTCAGGTACCGAACCGGGATTGTCGAGGTAGGCTTCGTAAAGCTCCTCAACATAAGGGGCGTTACCCCCAAAGAGATAAGACGTGGATAGAGATTCTATTTCCGAAGACATATCGCTTCACCTTTACGAGTGCTTCACTCGACACGATGCAGGAAAACCTTCCGCGGCACGGGCTTCCCGTTGAGCGGATAGCAGGGGCAGAAGGCGCGTACAAGCCTTGATAGCCGTATGGATGAAAGTATAACCCTTTGAGTTTAAGGGCGTCTTCTTGCGTTTGCGTGACGCAAAAGCGTTCGCGGAATGGCTTCATGCGGTGTTGGAATGTCCGTCGAACCCCTGCAATTACGCCGTCTACGCACCACCAAATTCCGTTAACCAAAAATGCCGCATTGCGGCATTTTTTTCGTTCTGTTGTTCAGGTGTTGTGCATTTGCCTCGTCACACCGGCAGTTCGGTGGTCGACAGGATCTCTTTGAGCACGAAAAAAGTGCGTATCTGGCGCACCCCGGGCAGCTTGATGATCTCGCCCGCGTGCAGCTTGTTGAAGCGTTCGAGGTCGCGGATGCGCAGCATCAGGAAGTAGTCGAACTCGCCCGCCACCAGGTGGCATTCCAGGCAGCCGCTGATGCCGCGCGCGGCCGCTTCGAAGTCGGTGAAGGAGTCCGGCGTGGAGCGGTCCAGCACCACGCCCACGATGACCAGGGTGGCCATCTCGACCTCGGCGGGTTCGAGCAGCGCGACCGTCTTCCTGATGATGCCCTCGGCCTTCAGCTTTTCGACTCGCCGCAGGCAGGCCGCGGGGCTGAGATGCACGCGCGCGCTCAGGTCCAGGTTGGTGATCTGGGCGTCCTGCTGCAAGAGACGCAGGATGTTGCGGTCGATGCGATCCAGCCCGGCAGTGGCATTCATTAGATGCGTCCCTGAAAATTTAATTTCTTTGGATACTTATTTTTATAAATATTAAATCCAAAAATAATCCATGAAGAAAATTTAAATCTTCTATTTAAAAAAAATACGCAATTGACCGCAAAAGCCTGCGATTCCTATGATTTTTCCATCCGCGGCCCCCTCGCCCCGGACCCCGACTTCCAGGAGCCCGCATGGATCTGCAACGCTTTCCCCGCCACCGCCTGACCTTCGGCGACACCCCCATCGAGAAGCTCGACCGCCTGTCCGCCCACCTGGGCGGCAAGGTCGAGATCTACGCCAAGCGCGAAGACTGCAACAGCGGCCTGGCCTTTGGCGGCAATAAGCTGCGCAAGCTGGAATACCTGATTCCGCAGGCCTTGGAACAAGGCTGCGACACCCTGGTCACCATCGGCGGCATCCAGTCCAACCACACCCGCATGGTGGCGGCCGTGGCCGCCAAGCTGGGCCTGGCCTGCGTGCTGGTGCAGGAAAACTGGGTCGACTATTCAGACGCGGTCTACGACCGGGTCGGCAATATCATGATGAGCCGGCTGATGGGCGCGGACGTGCGCCTGGTGGACCAGGGCTTTGACATCGGCTTTCGGCGCAGTTGGGAAGAGGCCCTGGAAGACGTGCGAAAACGCGGCGGCAAGCCCTACGCGATCCCGGCGGGCGCGTCCGATCACGAACTGGGCGGGCTGGGCTACGTGGGCTTTGCCGAGGAAGTCCGGCGCCAAGAGGCCGAACTGGGCTTCACGTTCGACTACATCGTGGTCTGCGCCGTCACCGGCAGCACGCAGGCCGGCATGGTGGTGGGCTTTGCCGCCGACGGCCGCGCCGACCGGGTGATCGGCATCGACGCCTCGGCCACGCCCGACCAGACCCGCGCCCAGATCCTGCGCATCGCCCGGCGCACCGCCGACCTGGTCGGCCTGGACCGCCCCATCGCCGACAGCGACGTGGTGCTGGACACCCGCTATGCCTACCCCGCCTACGGCCTGCCCTCGGCCGAGACCAACGACGCCATCCGCCAGTGCGCCCGCCTGGAGGGCATGATGACCGACCCGGTGTACGAGGGGAAATCCATGCAGGGCATGATGGACATCGTGCGCCGCGGGGAAATCCCGGCGGGCTCGCGGGTGCTGTACGCGCATCTAGGGGGGGTGCCGGCGATCAACGCCTACAGCTTTCTGTACCGCAACGGCTGAGGCAGGATTCTGCGCGGCCGGCTTTGGCGCGATGGGCTGGCCGGCCGGAGATTTGCGCTGACCGCCTATTGCGTCTTGGCGCCGGCCTGGAACCACGCCCCCAGCAGCGCGCGTTCGTCCTCGGTCATACCTGTGGAATTACCCATCGGCATGATCCTGGACACCACCGCCTGCTGGTACACCGCCTGCGCATGGGTGGCGACCTGCTGGGGCGAATCCAGCCGCACGCCCTTCATCTGCACCTGCTCGCCATGGCACAGGAGGCAACGCTGTTCGAACACCTGGCGCACCTGGGCATACGACACCGCGGTCGGCGCCGGCGCCGCAACGGCGGCAGCGACCGGTGCAGGCTGCATCCAGACGATGGTCAGACCCAGCACGACCACTCCCAGCAACGCATAAGGCCAGGGGTTGCGTGCATTGCCGAGCTTGAAGCGATGGCGCACCACGAAGAACTGCCGGATGGCTGCGCCGCCCAGCATGATGAGCAGCAGCACGATCCAGTTGTAGGCATGCGTGTACGTGAAGCTGTAGTGGTTGCTCATCATTGCGAACACCACCGGCAGCGTGAAATAGGTGTTGTGCACGCTGCGCTGCTTGCCGCGCTGGCCGTTGGCCGGATCCACCGGCTTGCCCGCGCGCATCGCGGCCACGTTGCGGCGCTGCCCTGGAATGATCCAGAAGCACACGTTGGCGCTCATGGTGGTGGCCATCATGGCGCCCACCAGCAGGAAGGCGGCGCGGCCCGCGAACCAGTGGCAGGCCAGCCACGACGCCAGCACGATGAACAAGGCCACCAGCACGCCGACGATGCGATCGCCGTGCTTGCCGCGTCCGAACAGACGACAGATGCCGTCGTACACGAACCAGAACGCCACGAAGAAGGCCAAGGCCACGATCACCGCGGTCGACGGCGACCAATCCATCCTGGAGCGGTCGATCAAGTACGTGCTGGCATTCCACAAATAGGACATGGAGAACAGCAGGAAGCCGGTGACCCAGGTGCTGTAGCTTTCCAGGAACGACCAGTGCAGGTGTTCGGGCAGCTTCTTGGGCTGCACCGCGTACTTCTGCATGTTGTAGAAGCCGCCGCCGTGCAGCGCCCATTGTTCGCCACCCACGCCTTTTTCAAGGGATTCCGGGTCGCGCGGTTTCTCCAGGCTGTTGTCCAGCATGACGAAGTAGAACGACGTGCCGATCCAGGCGATGCCGGTGATGATGTGGGCCCAGCGCAGCAGCAGGTTGACCCAATCCAGGTAGTAGCTTTCCATTCATGCCCCTCGCAGCGGGCGGGCCGGCAAAGGCACCGCCACACTGCCTACCACCGCGGGCGCTGTAAGCAGAAGACAGATCGCGCACAAGGCCGGCAGGCCCCGCACCGCTGCGATCGAGATCGACAGAATTGTATGCAGGTTTTGTTTACGAAACCATGCCGACGGGCGCGGCCGCGCATCAGGAATACCCTGATGCGCGAGGCTCAGGAGCCGCGATAGGTGGAGTAGCTCCAGGGGCTGACCAGCAGCGGCACGTGATAGTGCTGGTCGGGATGCGCCACGCCGAAGTCCAGGCTGACGCGGGTGAGGAAGTTGGGTTCGGTCAGGGCCACGCCCCGCGCCTTGAAGTAGCCCGCCACGTCGAAGACCAGGCGATAGGTGCCGGCCTTCAGGTCGCCATCGGCAAACAGCGGGCCGGCCGTACGGCCGTCGGCATTCAAGGTGTGGCGGCTGATCGGCGTGGCCGCGTCGCCATCCGTGGCATACAGCGCCACCGACATGCCGGCGGCCGGGCAGCCGTGCATGGTATCGAGTACGTGCGTGGTCAAGCCCATGGTGTCTCCTGGTGCCGGGGCGGTACCCGGCCGTCTCATGGTTATCCTGGATGATGTACAGAAATTGTATACACGTTCTTGCTTTCCAGCTATCGTTTAGCCCATCATGAACGATACGGCGCTGGCCGCTCGGCCAGCCCGCCCAGATCAACCGCCGCCGGTACCCGCCGGCCCCAAGCCTCACCCGCCATGGCCCTCTACGATTCCACGCTGCCCTACCCCCGCGACCTGGTCGGCTACGGCCGCAACCCGCCGCATGCGCAATGGCCCGACCGCGCACGCATCGCCGTGCAGTTCGTGCTGAACTACGAAGAAGGCGGCGAAAACCATGTCCTGCATGGCGACGCCGGGTCCGAACAGTTCCTGTCCGAGATGTTCAATCCGGCCAGCTACCCCGACCGCCACGTCAGCATGGACGGCATCTATGAATACGGGTCGCGGGTCGGTGTCTGGCGCATCCTGCGCGAATTCGAAAAGCGCCAGTTGCCGCTGACCGTCTTCGGCGTCGGCATGGCCTTGCAACGCCACCCCGAACTGACCGCGGCCTTCGTCGAACTCGGCCACGAAATCGCCTGCCACGGCTGGCGCTGGATTCACTACCAGAACGTCGACGAAGCCACCGAACGCGAACACATGCGGCTGGGCATGGACGCCATCACCCAGCTCACCGGCCAGCGCCCGCTGGGCTGGTACACCGGGCGCGACAGCCCGCGCACCCGCCGCCTGGTGGCCGACTACGGCGGCTTCGAATATGACAGCGATTACTACGGTGACGACCTGCCCTTCTGGATGCAGGTGCAAAAGACCGACGGCAGCGTCGCGCCGCAACTGATCGTGCCCTATACGCTGGATTGCAACGACATGCGCTTCGCGCTGCCGCAGGGGTACTCGCATGCGGACCCCTTCTTCCAGTACCTGAAAGACAGCTTCGACGCGCTTTATGCCGAAGGCGACGAAGCGCCCAAGATGCTCAGCATCGGCATGCACTGCCGCCTGCTCGGGCGCCCGGGTCGCATCACCGCGCTGCAACGCTTCCTGGACCACATCGCCCGGCACGACCGCGTCTGGGTGTGCCGGCGGCTGGATATCGCCCGGCACTGGAAGACCGTTCATCCCTACACCCCCAACCGTTGAGCCCCGCCACCATGGCCCTTACCCTGGAACAACTCAATGCCGCCGCGCCCGATGCGGCTTGCGCAATGCTCGACGGCGTGTACGAGCATTCGCCCTGGATCGCGCGCCAGGCGCTTGCCGCCCGCCCTTTCCGATCGCTCGCGCACCTGCAGGACCAATTGCAGCGCGCCGTCGACGCCGCACCGTGGGATGCGCGCCTGGCGCTGATCCGCGCTCACCCGGAACTGGCCGGCCGCGCCACGCTGCGCCAGGACCTGACCGCTGAATCGACGAACGAACAGACGCAGGCGGGCCTCACCCAGTGTTCGCCTGAAGAATTCGCACGGCTGCAGCAACTGAACACCGACTACAACGCCCGCTTCGGCTTCCCGTTCATCCTGGCCGTGCGCGGGGCGCGCGGCACCGGTCTCACCCGCACGCAGATCATCGACGAATTCGCGCGCCGGCTGGACAACCCGCCCGACATCGAGCGCGACGAAGCCCTGCGCCAGATCCATCGCATCGCGCAATTGCGCCTGGCCGACAAGTTCGCCCAGGACCTGACGCTGGGCAACGACATCTGGGACTGGCAGGAACGCCTGGCCGCCCACAGCGACCCCGGCTACGCCGAAAAGGGCCAGCTCACCGTCACCTACCTGACCGACGCGCATCGCGCCTGCGCGCAGCGCATCTCGCACTGGATGCGCGATTGCGGCTTCGACGAAGTCGAAATCGACGCCGTCGGCAACGTGGTGGGGCGCTATCACGCCGATCGGCCCGACGCCCTCACCCTGATGACCGGCAGCCACTACGACACCGTGCGCAACGGCGGCAAATACGATGGCCGGCTGGGCATCTTCGTACCGATGGCCTGCGTGCGCGAGCTGCATCGCCAGGGCCGGCGTCTGCCCTGCCACCTTGAAGTCATCGGCTTTGCCGAAGAAGAAGGCCAGCGCTACCGCGCCACCTTCCTCGGCTCGGGGGCACTCATCGGCGATTTCAAGCCGCAGTGGCTGGACCAGAAAGACGCGCAAGGCATCACCCTGCGCGACGCCATGCAGCACGCCGGCCTGTGCATCGACGACATCCCCAAGCTGCGCCGCGATGCCAGCCGTTACCTCGGCTTCATCGAAGTCCACATCGAACAGGGACCCGTGCTGTACGAAATGGGGCTGCCGCTGGGCATCGTCACGTCCATCAATGGCAGCGTGCGCTACCAGGTGCAGGTGCTGGGCGTGGCTTGCCACGCCGGCACCACGCCCATGAACCGGCGTCGCGATGCGGCGGCGGCCACCGCCGAACTGGCGCTGTATCTCGAACGGCGCGCGGCCCGCGACGGCGATTCGGTCGGCACCATCGGCATGCTGGAAGTGCCCAGCGGCTCGATCAACGTGGTGCCCGGCGAATGCCGCTTCAGCCTGGATCTGCGCGCGCCCAGCGATCCGCAGCGCGATGCCCTGGTCAATGATGTGCTGGCCGAACTGGCGGCCATCTGCGAGCGGCGCGGCGTGCGCTACACGCTCGAGGAAACCATGCGCGCCTCGGCCGCGCCCAGCGCGCCCGACTGGCAGCAACGCTGGGAGCGCGCCGTGGATGCCCTGGGCGTGCCCGTGCACCGCATGCCCAGCGGCGCCGGCCACGATGCCATGAAGCTGCACGAGGTCATGCCGCAAGCCATGCTGTTCGTGCGCGGCCAGAACGCCGGCATCAGCCATAACCCCCGCGAATCCACCACCCGAGACGACATGCAGCTGGCTGCGCTTGCCATGCAAGGCCTGCTGGACGATCTTGCCCACGACCTCTCATCCCGCTGAACACCCCATGACAGATTACGCCCGCCTCGACGCCTGGGTCGATGCCCACTTCGACGAAGAAGTCCGCTTCCTGCAATCCCTGGTGCGCGTGCCCACCGATACGCCGCCCGGCAACAACGCGCCGCACGCCGTGCGCACCGCCGAACTCCTGCAAGACTTCGGCTTCGACGCCGAAGCCCATGCCGTGCCCGCCCAGGAAGTTCACGACTACGGCCTGCAATCCATCACCAACCTGATCGTGCGGCGCGAGTACGGCCCCGGCCTGCGCGTGGCGCTCAATGCGCACGGCGACGTCGTGCCGCCAGGCGACGGCTGGCAGCACGACCCTTATGGTGCCGAGATCGACAACGGCAGCCTCTATGGTCGCGCGGCCGCGGTCAGCAAAAGCGACTTCGCCAGTTTCACCTTCGCCGTGCGCGCGCTGGAAGCCGTGGCCCGGCCCAGCCATGGCGCGGTCGAACTGCACTTCACCTATGACGAAGAATTCGGCGGCCTGCTCGGCCCCGGCTGGCTGCTTGGCCAGGGCCTGACCCGGCCCGACCTGCTCATCGCGGCCGGCTTCAGCTACGAAGTCGTCACCGCACACAACGGCTGCCTGCAAATGGAAGTGACGGTGCACGGCAAGATGGCCCATGCCGCCATTCCGGCCAGCGGCGTGGACGCGCTGCAGGGCGCAGTCAAGATCCTGAATGCGCTGTATGCACAGAACACGCTTTACCAGCAGGTCACCTCGCAGGTGCCGGGCATCAGCCACCCCTACCTGAATATCGGACGCATTGAAGGGGGGACCAATACCAACGTGGTGCCGGGCAAGGTCAGCTTCAAACTCGACCGCCGCATGATCCCCGAAGAGAACGCGGCCGACGTCGAGGCCGACATCCGCCGCATCATCCAGGAAGCCGCCGCACAATCGCCCGGCATCACGGTCGAGATCAAGCGCCTGCTGCTGGCCAACGCCATGCGTCCCCTGCCCGGCAACCAACCGCTCGTCAGCGCCATCCAGAAGCACGGCGAAGCCATCTTCGGCGAGCCGATACCCGCGATGGGCACGCCGCTTTACACCGACGTGCGGCTGTATGCCGAAGCCGGCATTCCCGGCGTGATCTACGGCGCGGGCCCGCGCACGGTGCTCGAATCGCACGCCAAGCGCAACGACGAACGCGTCGTGCTCGAAGACCTGCGGCGCGCCACCAAGGTCATCGCCCGTACGCTGGCCGACTTGCTCCAGCCGGCCTGACGGCCAGGATCCGATCGGCAGGCGCTGTCCGACATGGCCTGACCAAGAGGATCTGACCCACAAGGTTCGACCCAAAGGGTCTGACCGACCGATCCGGCCGATCGCCGGCCAGTTGAAGCGGGCCGGCGAGCCGCCACGCTTCAAACGCTCTGCCTGCCTCACCCGCCCGTCCGCGGGCGGCGCACTGGCGCGCGGCCCGCGTCAAAACAAGCCGCAGCTTCCCCGCACCGCCGCCCCCTCATCTGCACCGGGTTTTCCTCTATTCAGCCCGCCATTCGTTTTGTATACATTTTCGGTACACATTCAGGCATCACAGGAATTCTCCCCGACCGACTCCCTACTCCGCCAGGAGATTTGGCTATGCAGGCTGCATCCCGCGTGTCCCCCGAGGTTCATCCCGTCGACCAGCGCCTGCCTGCCGGCAAGCTCGCGGCGCTGGGTCTGCAACATGTGCTGGTGATGTATGCGGGCGCCGTGGCGGTGCCGCTCATCGTCGGCCGTGCCCTGAACCTGTCGCCCGCCGAAGTCGCGATGCTGATTTCCGCAGATCTCTTCTGCTGTGGCCTGGTCACGCTGATCCAGGCGTTGGGCGCCACGCAGTGGTTCGGCATCAAGCTGCCGGTGATGATGGGCGTCACATTCGCGTCGGTGGCCCCCATGGTGGCGATGGCCAACGCCCATCCGGGCGCGGCGGGCGCGCAGACCCTCTTTGGCACCATCATCGGCGCAGGCATCGTGTCCATATTGATCGCACCGCTGATCAGCAAGATGCTGCGGTTCTTCCCGCCCGTGGTCACCGGCACCATCATCACGCTCATCGGCATCACCTTGATGCGCGTGGGCGTCAACTGGATTTTCGGCAATCCCGCCGGGCCGACTGCGCCGGTCATCGTCGATCCGGCTTACGCGCAGTGGCTGGCGCAGGCCACGTCACCGGGCAGCCCGCTACCGCCCGTGCCGCAAGGCTTTGCCATCATGCCGTCGATGCTGAACCCGCGCTATGCCGATCCGGCCGGGCTGGCCGTGGCCGCGCTGGTACTGCTGACCATCCTGCTGATCGTCAAGTATGGGCGCGGTTTCGTCGCCAATATTTCGGTGCTGCTGGGCATCGTGATCGGCGCGGTGGCCGCGTCGGCGCTGGGCATCATGACCTTCGAGAAAGTCGGCCGCGCCGAATGGGTCGACGTGGTGCTGCCGTTTCACTTCGGCATGCCGCAATTCGACCCGATGCTGATCCTCAGCATGTCGCTGATCATGGTGGTCGTGATGATCGAGTCCACCGGCATGTTCCTGGCGCTGGGCGAAATGACCGGCCGCAAGGTCGGCCAGCAGGACCTGGCCCGGGGCTTGCGCACCGACGGCCTGGGCACCGTGATCGGCGGCGTGTTCAACACCTTTCCGTACACCAGTTTTTCGCAGAACGTCGGGCTGGTTGCAGTGACCGGCGTGAAAAGCCGCTATGTCTGCGTGGCCGGCGGCGTGATCCTGATCGTGCTGGGCCTGTTGCCCAAGATGGCCGCGCTGGTGGAATCGCTGCCCACGGTGGTGCTGGGCGGCGCCGGCATCGTCATGTTCGGCATGGTGGCCGCGACCGGCATCCGCATTCTGTCCGGCGTGGATTTCAAGGGCAATCGCCACAACGCCATGATCGTGGCGGTGTCGATCGGCATCGGCATGGTGCCGCTGATCGCGCCCGACTTCAAACAGTGGCTGCCGCACTCGCTGCATACGCTGCTGGAATCCGGCATTTTGCTGGCATCGATATCGGCCGTGCTGCTCAATGCCTTCCTGAACGGCGCCGCCTGCGACGAACGCGCCGTCATTGCGGCGGCGCTGCAAGCCGAAAAACACTGACGCCGGCCATTGCGGGGATGGGCGCGGCGCAGCCATCCCGCGCCGCCCCTCTTCTTGCTGCGCTGCCGGTCTACGCCAAACGCATCACGCGGCGCCAGAACAGCACCGCCACCGCAGCAAACACCGCCAGCCCCAGGAACGACGCCGTGCGGGCAAAGCCTTCGCCGGCAATCGCCAGCGGCGCATCGGTGCCCGCGGCGCCGATGATGGCGGCCATCACCACGCCCACCAGGCTTTCGCCCACGATCAGGCCCGAGGCAATCAGCACGCCGCGGCGGTTGGCCGCATCGGCGAACTGCTCGTAGGGCTTGCCCGCAGCCTGGGCGCGGCGGCGCAGTGCGCGCTCCAGCAGCCAGGCCAGCACCGCGCCGGCGACGATGGGCGCGGCCACCGTGGGCGGCAGGTAGATGCCGATGCCCACTGCCAACACCGGAATGCGGGCCACCTTGCAGGTGCGCTTCAAGACTTCATCCACCGCAATCAGCGCCACGCCCACCGCCATGCCGATCAGGATCATGGTCCAGTTCAATTGGTGCGTGAAGATGCCGCGCGCAATCGCCAGCATCAGCGTCGCCTGCGGCGCCGACAGCGCCTGCGCCGGGTCCATGCCTTCGCGCGGCATGGCGTCGGCAAAGCCGTAGGCGTTGTAGAGCAGTTCCAGCACCGGCGAAATCACCGCCGCCCCCACCACGCAGCCGATCAGCAGCGCCACCTGCTGGCGCCAGGGCGTGGCGCCCACCAGCCAGCCGGTCTTGAGGTCTTGCAGGTTGTCATTGGAAATGGACGCCACCGCCACCACGGCAGACGTACTGAAGATCGCCAGCGCGATCGCCATCTGCACGCCGTTCTGCACCGCCAGCAGCTCGCCGCCCAGGGCCAGCATCAGCAGCGACACCAGCACGATGGCCACGATGCCCACGCCCGAGATCGGGCTGGTCGACGAGCCCACCAGGCCCGCCATGTAGCCGCAGGCGGCCGCCACCAGGAAGCCGAACACGAAAGCGAACAGCACGGCATAGGCCACCAGCTTCCAGACCGCGGCGGCCGACAGCGGCGCCCCGGCCAGGAACACCTGGAACGTGATGACCAACACCGTCACCAGCACCAGCGTGACCACCGAGATCCAGCCCGCCGACAGGTCACGCTCGGTGCGCGGCGCCTGGCCGGCACGGGCCGCGCCCGCGCGGGTCAGCGCCGAGAACGACGCCTTGACGCCGCGCGCCATCGGCATGAACAGCGTGGCCAGCGTCCAGATCGCGCCCACGCCGATCACCCCGGCGCCAATGAAGCGCACCTGCGAGGCCCACAGGCCGGTGGCGAATTTTTCCAGCGACATATTGGCGGGAATGTCGGCCATGGCGGTCAGGATGGGCACCGCGATGCCCCACGAGATCAGCAGCCCGACCAGCATCGCCAGGCCGGCCACGATGCCGATCAGGTAACCCGCCCCCAGCAGCGCCAGCGAAAAGCCCATCGGCAGCCGGAACACGGCCCCGCCCAGCGAAAACCAGCCGCTGACGCCGTCGCCCAGCACCCGCAGGCCGCTGGCGGCGAAGCTGACGGCCGCCGCCACCACGCCGCCGCTGACGATATCGCCCATGCCGGTGGCCGCCGGCCTGGCCGGCGCGCGCCCGGCTTCTTGCGCGGCGTCCTGCGCGCGTTCGGCGCTGCCCACGCGCAGGATCTCGGCCGCGGCCACGCCTTCGGGATACGGCAGGTCGCTCTGCACCACCATCACGTGGCGCAGCGGAATCGTGAACATCACGCCCAGCATGCCCCCCGCGGCGCAGATGCCCAGGGTCTGCCAGAACGGAAAGCCCTGCCAGTGGCCCATCATGACCAGGGCGGGCAGGATGAAAATGATGGAGGACAGCGTGCCGGCCGCCGAGGCCTGCGTCTGCACCATGTTGTTTTCAAGAATGTTGGCGTCCTTGAACAGGCGCAGCACCGACATGGAAATCACCGCCGCCGGAATGGCCGACGAAAACGTCAGGCCGACTTTCAGGCCCAGGAATACGTTGGAGGCGGTGAAGATGATGGTGATCAGCGCGCCCAGCAGCACGCCGCGGAACGTCAGTTCCGGTAGCGTGACCTCAGCCGGGACGCGGGTGGGTTCAGTCATGGAAGTCTCCCTTTACTGGCCGGGACGCGACCCGCCAGCAAGGATGGGCGCACCCCGGCTATCAGGGCGTGTCCGCCCTGTTGGTTGCCGGTTTGTTTTTTCTGAAGCGCGAATTCTAGCGCCTGAACGTCCACCGGGTGGTCACCAGCCGTAAGTGGCATCCGGCAGCAGATCCTGCCGCCGACCAGGATATCGGCAACCGATTATGCTGAAAGCCAGGGTTTCTTCCCCAGGTTTTGATAACCCATGCCCCTGGGACAGGTCTAGCATGGACGCTACAAGGAGACAAAACCATCATGTGTGACGCCAGCCATTCGCCCGTCGGGCAAGACCTTCGGCAAGACGCCGACCCTGCCGAAACCGCCGAGTGGCGTGACGGCCTGCAGTCCCTGGTCGAGGCCTCGGGCGCCGACCGGGCGGGCTATGTGCTGGACAACCTGCTGGGCCACGCCGCCTCGCTGGGCCTGCGCGCCAACAGCCAGACGCGCACCGCCTACCTGAACACCATTCCCGCCGACCAGGAACCGCCCTTTCCCGGCAACCTGGCCGTCGAAGAGCGCATTGCCCGCATCAACCGCTGGAACGCGCTGGCCATGGTGGTGCGCGCCAACCAGGCGCACGGCGAACTGGGCGGCCACATCGCCAGCTACGCCTCGGCGGCCGACCTGTTCGAAGTGGGCTTCAACCATTTCTTCCGCGCGTCGACACCGGAAGGCCCGGGCGACCTGGTCTACATGCAGCCTCACTCGGCGCCGGGCGTGTACGCCCGCGCCTACCTGGAAGGATTCCTGAAGGAAGACGACCTGGCGCACTTCCGCCAGGAAATCACCGCCACCTCTCGCGGCCTGCGCGGCCTGTCGTCGTACCCGCATCCATGGCTGATGCCGGACTTCTGGCAATTTCCCACCGGGTCGATGGGTATCGGCCCCATCAACGCCATCTACCAGGCCCGCTTCATGCGCTACCTGGAGCACCGCTCACTGGTGCCCGGCGGCGACCGCAAGGTCTGGGGCATCTTCGGCGACGGCGAAATGGACGAGCCCGAATCCATCGCCGCCCTGACCCTGGCCGCCCGCGAAAAGCTCGACAACCTGGTGTTCGTCGTCAATTGCAACCTGCAACGCCTGGACGGCCCGGTGCGCGGCAACGGGCGCATCATCGATGAACTGGAAACCCTGTACGCGGGCGCCGGCTGGAACGTCATCAAGCTGGTCTGGGGCAGCGACTGGGACGCCCTCCTGCGGCGCGACACGACGGGCGCCCTGGCGCGCGCCTTCGCCAACACGGTCGACGGCCAGTTCCAGACCTTCGCCGCCAACGACGGCGCCTTCAACCGTGCCCACTTCTTCAACCAGAATCCCGAGCTGGCCGCGCTGGTGGCCGACTGGTCCGACGACGCCATCGACCGCCTGCATCGCGGCGGCCACGACATGGTCAAGATCCATGCCGCCTACCACCGCGCCGCGCACCACCGCGGCCAGCCCACCGTGATTCTGGCGCAGACCAAGAAGGGCTTCGGCATGGGCGCGGCGGGCCAGGGCAAGATGACCACCCACCAGCAGAAGAAACTGGACGACGAGGCGCTGCTGGCGTTCCGCGACCGGTTCGCCCTGCCGATTTCCGATGCCGACTGCCTGGCGCTGAAGTTCTACCGACCGGCCGACGACAGCGCCGAACTGCGTCACCTGCAAGCCCGCCGCGACGCCCTGGGCGGCCACATCCCCCGCCGCAACACCGAGGCGCCGCGCCTGGCGCCGCCGGCGGTCGAGCAATGGGCGCGTTTCGCGCTGGCCGCCGACGGCAAGGAAATGTCGTCCACCATGGCCATCGTGCGCATGCTGACCGCGCTGCTCAAAGATCCCGAGATCGGCTCGCGCATCGTGCCCATCGTGGCCGACGAGGCCCGCACCTTCGGCATGGCCAACCTGTTCCGCCAGATCGGCATCTATTCGGCGCAAGGCCAGCTGTACGAACCCGAGGACATCGGCTCGGTGCTGTACTACCGCGAAGCGCGCGACGGCCAGATCCTGGAAGAAGGCATCACCGAGGCCGGTGCCATTTCGTCGTGGACGGCCGCGGGCACCAGCTACTCGGTGAACGGCCTGCCGATGCTGCCCTTCTATATCTATTACTCGATGTTCGGCTTCCAGCGCATCGGCGACCTGATCTGGGCGGCCGCCGACCAGCGCACCCGCGGCTTTCTCATCGGCGCCACCTCGGGCCGCACCACGCTCGGCGGCGAAGGCCTGCAACACCAGGACGGATCGAGCCACATCGTGGCGGCCACGGTGCCGAACTGCCGGGCCTACGATCCGGCCTACGCCTACGAGGTGGCCGTCATCGTCGAATACGGCATGCGCCGCATGCTGGACGAGCAGCGCGACGAATTCTTCTACCTGACCGTCACCAACGAAAACCTGGCGCAGCCCGACCTGCCGCAGGAAGGCAACGCGGCAGAGGGCATCCTGCGCGGCATGTATCGCCTGCGTGCCGCCCGCAAGCAGGCGCAGGTGCGGTTGCTGGGCGCCGGCCCGATGCTGCGCGAAGCCGAGCTGGCCGCCGACCGCCTGCGCGACGACTATGGCGTGGATGCCGAAGTCTGGAGCGTGACCAGCTTTTCCGAACTGGCCCGCGACGGCCGCCAGGCCGAGCGCGCCCGCGTGCTGGGCCTGGACGCCGCCCCGGACGCGGACTGGGTGCGCACCTGCCTGGGCGACAGCAACGCCCCGGTGGTGGCCGCCAGCGACTACGTGCGCGCAGTGCCGGAACAGATCCGCGCCTGGGTCCCGGCCCCCTACCGCACGTTGGGCACGGACGGCTTCGGGCGCAGCGACACGCGCGCCCAGTTGCGCGACTTCTTCGAAGTCAGCGCCGACTGGATCGTGCTGCACGCGCTGGACAGCCTGGACCGCCAGGACCAGGCTGCCACGCTGCGCAAGACGCTTCACGCCGAATCTCGGACCAATCCGCCCTGGGCGCAATAAGCCCCTGAAAGGCAAAGGAAAAAAGCCCCGACCAGGGCTTTTTTCTCATTCGCCGCCACACGGCGAAAGCGGCGCGGCTTGATCAAAATCGCACGCTCGCTGCGGTGCAGCAACCAATTGGCGCCGCTTTCTGTTGAAATACGGGTGTTCCCTAAGCATTTCCCAAAGAATACGGCGGGCCGAGAGCCCGCTTTTTGCTTTCCGTTTTCACCCTCCAAAGTTAGCGCCGAAAAGGCTGTATCCCATGGACGAAACCCTCACCAAAATGGCGTTGGATTACCACGCCTATCCCACCCCCGGCAAAATCTCGGTCACCCCGACCAAGCCCCTGGCCAACCAAGACGACCTGTCGCTGGCGTACTCGCCCGGCGTGGCGGCCGCCTGCATGGCCATCTTCGACCAGGGCGACGACGCCGCGTCCAAGTACACCTCGCGCGGCAACCTGGTGGGCGTGATCACCAACGGCACCGCCGTGCTCGGCCTGGGCAACATCGGCCCGCTGGCCGCCAAGCCCGTGATGGAAGGCAAGGGCTGCCTGTTCAAGAAGTTCGCCGGCATCGATGTGTTCGACATCGAACTGGCCGAGAACGACCCGGACAAGCTGGTCGACATCATCGCCGCGCTCGAGCCCACGCTGGGCGGCGTCAACCTCGAAGACATCAAGGCGCCCGAGTGCTTCTACATCGAGAAGAAGCTGCGCGAGCGCATGAAGATCCCCGTCTTCCACGACGACCAGCACGGCACCGCCATCATCTCGTCGGCCGCCATCCTGAACGGCCTGAAGGTCGTGAACAAGGACATCGGCTCGGTCAAGCTGGCGTGCTCCGGCGCGGGCGCTGCCGCCATCGCCTGCCTGGACCTGCTGGTGCACCTGGGCGTCAAGCGCGAGAACATCTACGTGGTGGATTCGCGCGGCGTCATCTGGGAAGGCCGCGATGAAAACATGGAAGCCAACAAGAAGCGCTACGCACAAAAGACCGACGCGCGCACGCTCGCCGACGTGGTCAACGGCGCCGACGTCTTCCTGGGCTGCTCCACCGCTGGCGTGCTCACCGCCGACATGGTCAAGACCATGGCCGACCGCCCGCTGATCCTGGCGCTGGCCAACCCGGAACCGGAAATCCGCCCGGAAGTCGCCAAGGCCGCGCGCCCCGACTGCATCATCGCCACCGGCCGTTCTGACTACCCGAACCAGGTCAACAACGTACTGTGCTTCCCCTTCATCTTCCGCGGCGCCATGGATGCCGGCGCTTCGCGCATCACCGAAGAAATGAAGCTGGCGTGCGTGAAGGCCATCGCTGAACTGGCCCAGGCCGAACAGAACGACGAAGTGGCCCGCGCCTATGCCGGCCAGGAACTCGCATTCGGCCCGGACTACATCATTCCCAAGCCGTTCGACCCGCGCCTGATCGTCCAGATCGCCCCGGCCGTGGCCCAGGCCGCCGCCGATTCCGGCGTGGCCGCCCGCCCCATCGAAGACATCGAAGCCTACCGCCAGAAGCTGATGGGCTTCGTGTACCACTCGGGCCAGCTGATGCGTCCGCTGTTCGCCCAGGCCAAGAAAGCGCCCAAGCGCGTCATCTACGCCGATGGCGAAGACGAACGCGTGCTGCGCGCCGTGCAGACGGTTGCCGATGAAAAGCTGGCCTTCCCGATCCTGATCGGTCGCCCGTCCGTCATCGAGATGCGCATCAAGAAGTTCGGCCTGCGCCTGATCGCCGGCCAGCACTTCGAAATCGTCGATCCCGAAGACGACAGCCGCTTCAACGAAACCTGGAACGCCTACTACCAGCTCAAGGGCCGCGAAGGCGTCACGCCGGCCATCGCCAAGGCGATGATCCGCAAGCACAACACGCTGATCGGCGCGATGCTGCTGCGCCGTGGCGATGCCGACGCGCTCTTGTGCGGCGTGGCCAGCAAGTACGACAACCAGCTCAAGTACATCGACGAAATCATCGGCAAGAAGGAAGGCCAGACCTACGCCGCCCTGAACGTGCTGATGCTGCCCGACCAGACGCTGTTCATCACCGACACCCACGTCAACGAGAACCCGACGGCCGAGGAAGTCGCCAGCATCACCATCCAGGCTGCCGACGAAATGCTGCGTTTCGGCGTGGTGCCCAAGATCGCCCTGCTGTCGCACTCGAACTTCGGCAGCCGCGTCACGGAATCGTCGCGCAAGATGGCCGCTGCGCGCCAAATGGTGCAGGACCGCGCGCCCGACCTCGAAGTCGACGGCGAAATGCACGCCGACGCCGCCCTGTCGGAAAAGATCCGCGTGCTGGCCTACCCGGACAGCACCCTGAAGGGTCCGGCCAACCTGCTGGTCATGCCCACGCTGGACACCGGCAACATCACGTACAACATGCTGAAGATGACCGGCAGCAATGGCGTCGCGATGGGCCCGATCCTGCTGGGCGCCGCGCGCCCCGTGCACATCCTGACGACCAGCGCCACCGTGCGCCGCATCGTCAACATGACGGCCCTGGCCGTGGTGGATGCGCAGCAGGAAGCCGCCGAAGCCGCCAAGAAGCGCCGCTGATCGCCCATCCGCGATGAACGCGTAGCAAAGGCGCCCCTCGGGGCGCCTTTTTTTTCCCTGCGGCAAGCCAGCGGGATGGTCCCATCCAAAGACGGATGGTAAAAATCGGGCTGACCCTTTTTTCCTGGAGCCTTCCCATGCTGCTCGACGCCTTCCTGGCCTGGTTTCACTACCTGGCGATCTTCGTGCTGGTGGTGGTGCTGACCGCCGAAGCGGTGCTGCTGCGCCCCGACCTCACGCCCGCGGCGTTAAAGCGCCTGGTGGTCTATGACCGCCTCTACCTGGTCAGCGCGATCGCCGTACTGGTCACGGGCGTGCTGCGCCTGACCCTGGGCATCAAGGGCGCTGCCTTCTACATGAGCAATCCATGGTTTCACGCCAAGATCACGCTGTTCGTGATCATCGGCCTCTGTTCGGCCCCGCCCACCGTCGCCTTTCTGCGGTGGGCAAAGCAGGCGCGTCAACAGCCGGGCTTCGTACCCGATGCGTCCGCCATCAAGCGCGCTCGGCGCTGGATCATGATCGAGTCGCACCTGTTCATCTTCCTGCCGCTGTTCGCCGTGCTGATGGCGCGTGGCATTCACCTGTAATCGTCGCGCCGCTGCCCGTTCAGTTCAGGGGCAGCGTGCGCGGACCGGCGTTTGCGGCGCCTGGTCGCCGACGCTGAACGTGGCGAAGTGAAATACGCCCACGGTCTCGTTCTTGGCAATGCCCACGACCTCGCCCGTCAGCGTCTGCATCACGGACATGCCTTCGGGCACGTCCGGCTGGCCGGCGCGCTTGGCCACCTGGCCATTCCAGGGGCTCAGAACCAGCACGCCGGGATATGGCTCGCGCTGATCGCCCCGGCCGCGCCGCATGGTCTGGACCTGCGTGCCCGCGGCATAACTCAGGTCGCCCAGCTGCGTCGGGCAAGCCAGTTCCGCGTCGCTGACCCGGAACAGGTGCCGATCCTCATCCAGATAGATTCGGGGATTGCTCAGCGACAGCCCGAAAACCTTGACCGCCACGGGGTCCTTGACCTCGATGCGCCAGCGGTCCGGATCCCTCGATCCGTCGGTATAGACGGTGCCGGTCGAACCATAGACGATGGACCCCGGCGCGATGTCCAGGTGCTCGACTCGGTTGCCCTGGCCCAGCACGCATTTGTTCAACGCAGTCATGGCGCCGTCGCGCGCCACGTCGATCTCGATGTCCTGGGTGGCGTCGCATTGCCACCCCAGCACCGCCTGGCTGCCCGTGCCGCGCAGAAGCACCGTGCGGGGGTAACGCCCCAGCAAGGCATAGGTGTCCTTGTCGTAATCGGAATCCAGATAGCGCGTCGCGGTTGACGCCAGCACACCGTACATCGGCACGGGCTGTGGGAAGAGAGCCTCGACGTAGGTCTCGAGCTGGCCTTCGTCCTGCAGTTTCAGCCGTGTGCCCGTGGGCATGAGAATGCCCCCTACCGTCGTCGGCTGCTCCAGCGTGACCTTGCGCGCGGCCTCGGCGCGGTCGCTTTCGCGCCCGACCTGCCAGAACACGGCCTGCACCCAGGCATAGAACGCGAACGGCACCAGCAGCACCAGGAACACCAGGCTGGATGTCTTCCAGTACTTGCGAACCGTGCGGCGTGCGCCTGAACTGACCGCCACGACCAGCAGCCAGCCCAGCAACACCAGGCCGGCCAAAAAGCCGCAGGAAAGCAGGATGTAGAAGCCAGCTGAAGGGAGCGCTATCGGAATCATGGCGGCAATGATATCGCCAAAACCGTGCCCCTATCCTGCCGCTGCCGCGTCCGGCAAGGCCCCGCCAGACGCGGGCAACAAAAAACCGCCCGAAGGCGGTTTCTTGTTCATGCCAGGCTGCGAATCAACGCTTGTCCATCGGGGGCACGTCGCGCGTGACCGAACCGGTGAACAGCTGACGCGGACGGCCGATCTTGTAGTCGGGGTCGGACAGCATTTCGTTCCACTGGGCGATCCAGCCCACCGTGCGGGCCAGCGCGAAGATGGCCGTGAACAGCGAGGTCGGGATGCCGATGGCGCGCTGGACGATACCCGAGTAGAAGTCCACGTTCGGGTACAGCTTGCGCTGCACGAAGTACGGATCGGACAGGGCGATGCGTTCCAGTTCCATGGCCAGCTTGAACAGCGGGTCGTTTTCCAGGCCCAGGGCCGAGAGCACTTCCTTGCAGGTTTCCTGCATCAGCTTGGCGCGCGGATCGTAGTTCTTGTAGACGCGGTGGCCAAAGCCCATCAGGCGCACGCCCGAGTTCTTGTCCTTGACCTTCTCCATGAACTCGCCGACCTTGGCGATGCCGCCGTTGGCTTGCAGTTCTTCGAGCATCTGCAGGCACGCTTCGTTGGCGCCGCCGTGGGCCGGGCCCCACAGGCAAGCGACGCCGGCCGAGATGGCTGCGAACGGGTTGGTGCCCGACGAGCCGCACAGGCGCACGGTCGAGGTCGAGGCGTTTTGCTCGTGGTCGGCGTGCAGGATGAAGATGCGGTCGAGCGCGCGCTCGACGACTTCGTTCACCTTGTAGTCTTCGCACGGCGTGGCGAACATCATGCGCAGGAAGTTGCCCGTGTAGGACAGGTCGTTCTGCGGGTAGATGAACGGTTGGCCTTGCGAGTACTTGTACGCCATCGCGACCAGCGTCGGCATCTTGGCGATCAGGCGGATGGCCGAGATGTGGCGATGCTGCGGGTTCGTGATGTCGGTCGAGTCGTGGTAGAACGCGGACAGTGCGCCCACCAGGCCCGTCAGGACGGCCATCGGGTGGGCGTCGCGGCGGAAACCACGCAGGAAGAAGTGCAGCTGCTCGTTCACCATCGTGTGATGGGTCACTTGCGAATCGAAGTCGGCCTTCTGTTCCTGGTTGGGCAGTTCGCCGTTCAGGATCAGGTAGCAGATGTCCATGAAGTCGCAATTGACGGCCAATTGCTCGATGGGGTAACCGCGGTACAGCAGTTCGCCCTTGTCGCCGTCGATGTACGTGATGCCCGATTCGCAGGCAGCCGTCGACATGAAGCCGGGGTCAAACGTAAACATGCCCGTCTGGCCGTACAGCTTGCGGATGTCGATCACATCCGGACCGACCGTGCCCTTGTAGACAGGGAACTCAATGGGTGCGCTGCCATCCGAGAAGGATAGAGTGGCTTTTTTGTCAGACAGGTTCATGTTCATTCCTCTCAATTAATCACAGTGCGCGCATCTGGCCAATAATGCCCCGAAGCCTGGGGGTGTCCAGGGCGCCTTCGAGTTCCTTGCGGGCCAGCAGCAGGTCGAGAAGGTCGTTGTCTCCCATCTCGAACAGCTGGGTCAATGCGGCCACATCATCGTCGGTAAGTTCGGCCTCGTAAGCGTCCAGATACCGGGTAATGATCAAGTCGTTTTCGAGCAGGCCGCGGCGCGCCCGCCAACGCAGACGCGCCCGTTCCAGTTCAGTAAGCCTGCTCATGGTGACACCTTCAATACATTCACTACTAGACCGTACGACGGACCATCAGTTCCTTGATCTTGCCAATCGCCTTGGTCGGGTTCAGTCCCTTGGGACAGACGTCGACGCAGTTCATGATGGTGTGGCAACGGAACAGGCGGAACGGGTCGTTCAGGTTGTCCAGGCGCTCGCCCGTGGCTTCGTCGCGGCTGTCAGCGATGAAGCGGTAGGCTTGCAGCAGGCCGGCCGGGCCGACGAACTTGTCCGGATTCCACCAGAACGACGGGCAGGAAGTGGAACAGCACGCGCACAGGATGCACTCGTACAGACCATCCAGTTCTTCGCGGGCCTCGGGCGACTGCAGGCGCTCTTTTTCAGGCGGCGGCGTGTCGTTGATGAGGTACGGGCGAACCGAGTGGTACTGGTTGAAGAAGTGCGTCATGTCCACGATCAGGTCGCGGATGACGGGCAGGCCCGGCAGCGGGCGCAACACGATGGGTTCCTTCAGTTCGCGAAGGTTGGTCGTGCAGGCCAGGCCGTTCTTGCCGTTGATGTTCATGGCGTCGGAACCGCACACGCCTTCACGGCACGAGCGGCGCAGCGCCAGGCTGTCATCGACGTCGTTCTTGATGCGCACCAGCGCATCAAGCAGCATCTTGTCGGTGGGCTGGAGTTCGACTTCCAGCTTCTGCATGTACGGGCGCTCGTCCTTGTCCGGATCGTAGCGGTAGATTTCGAACTTGACGATTCTCTTGGTGCTCATAGTGGGCTCTATCCGGACTTAGAAGGTACGCGCCTTGGGCGGGAAGGACTCGACCGTCAACGGCTTCATCTGCACCGGCTTGTAATCCAGGCGGCTGCCTTCGGAGTACCACAGCGTGTGCTTGAGCCAGTTTTCGTCGTCGCGGGTCGGATGGTCGTCCAGCGCGTGGGCGCCGCGGCTTTCCGTGCGGTTGGCGGCCGACTTGATCGTGGCGCGGGCCACTTCGGTCATGTTGGCCAGTTCCAGCGCTTCGACGCGCGCGGTGTTGAACACCTTGGACTTGTCCTTGAAGTAGATGTTGTCGGCTTGCTTGGCCAGGTCTTCGATCTGGGTCACGCCTTCGTTCAGCAGTTCCAGCGTGCGGAACACGCCGCAGTGGCGCTGCATCGAGAAGCGGATGGCGTTGCCGATGTCTTGCGTCTTTTCGCCCGAGGTGCGCGCTTCCAGCTTGTTCACGCGGTCCAGCGAGAATTCGACGGCTTGCTGCGGCACGTCCTGGTGGGCGTGCTGGCGTTCCGGGTGCGAATTGACGATGTGGTTGCCGGTGGCGCGACCGAACACGATCAGGTCCAGCAGCGAGTTCGTGCCCAGGCGGTTGGCGCCGTGCACCGACACCGCGGCGCATTCGCCGATGGCGTACAGGCCGTTGACGATCTTGTTTTCGCCGTTTTCGCGCGTCAGCACCTGGCCATGGTAGTTGGCCGGAATGCCGCCCATCTGGTAGTGGATGGTCGGAACGACGGGGATCGGTTCCTTGATCGGGTCGACGTTGCCGAACTTGATGGCGATTTCGCGGATCGAGGGCAGGCGTTTGTTGATGACGTCGGCGCCCAGGTGGTCAAGCTTGAGCACCACGTAGCTGCCGTCCGGACCGCAGCCACGGCCTTCCTTGATTTCCTGGTCCATCGAGCGGGACACGAAGTCGCGCGGGGCCAAGTCCTTCAGCGTGGGCGCATAGCGCTCCATGAAGCGTTCGCCATCCTTGTTCAGCAGGATGCCGCCTTCGCCACGCACGCCTTCGGTGATCAGCACGCCGGCGCCGGCCACGCCGGTCGGGTGGAATTGCCAGAATTCCATGTCCTGCAGCGGGATGCCCGCGCGGGCGGCCATGCCCAGGCCGTCACCGGTGTTGATGAAGGCGTTGGTGGACGCAGCCCAGATACGGCCGGCGCCGCCGGTGGCCAGCACCGTGGTCTTGGCTTCCAGGATGTAGATTTCGCCCGTTTCCATTTCGAGGGCGGTCACGCCCACGACGTCGCCGGCTTCGTTGCGCAGCAGGTCCAGCGCCATCCATTCGACGAAGAACTGGGTGCGCGCAGCGACGTTGCGCTGGTAAAGGGTGTGCAGCAGCGCGTGGCCGGTGCGGTCTGCGGCGGCACAGGCGCGCTGGACCGGTTTTTCACCGAAGTTGGCGGTGTGGCCGCCGAACGGACGCTGGTAGATGGTGCCGTCGGGGTTGCGGTCGAAGGGCATGCCGAAGTGCTCGAGCTCGTACACGGCATTCGGGGCTTCGCGGCACATGAATTCGATGGCGTCCTGGTCACCCAGCCAATCCGACCCCTTGACGGTGTCGTACATGTGCCAGTACCAGTTGTCTTCGCTCATGTTGCCCAGCGAGGCGCTCACGCCGCCCTGCGCGGCAACCGTGTGCGAACGCGTGGGGAACACTTTGGACAGCACCGCAACCGACAGGCCCGCTTGGGACAGTTGCAGCGAACAACGCATGCCGGCTCCACCGGCGCCAACGACCACCACATCAAACTGGCGGCGCGGCAAGGATTTCAGGACAGAGACCACGGCTTAGATGCTCCAGAGGATTTGCGCAAAATAAATGACCGTACCGATCAACCAGAGGATCGTCAGCACTTGCAGCAGCAGGCGCAGGCCCACCGGCTTGACGTAGTCCATCCAGATGTCGCGCACACCGATCCAGGCGTGCCAGGCCAACGCAAAGAAGGCAAGGGAGGCCAGGATCTGGCCAACCGGAATGAAGCCCACGTAGAAATTGAACAGCTTGACCCAGTGTTCGTACGTGAAGGCAGGCATCGTCAGGATGCCGATGAGCAGTACCAACGTATACACGGCCATGATGACGGCGGTGATGCGCTGGATGATGAAGTCCATGACGCCATAGTGAGCGCCGACGACCAGGCGCTTGGGTCCGTAGTTTTTAGCGGCGGCCATTTACAGCACTCCGAACAGTTTGAGACCGAACACCAGCGTCAGCGCCAGGCTGACACCGAAGACCACGCCGGCGCTTTTCTTGGCCGACAGCTTGTCGATACCGATGTGCAGGTCGAGCAGCAGGTAGCGGATGCCGGCACAGAAGTGGTGCAGGTAGCCCCAGATCAGGACCAGGAAGACAAGCTTGACGATCGGGTTGGCCGCGAACGAGGCGATCCAGGCGAACGATTGCGGCGCGGCCACGCTCGCTGCGAACAGCGGAACGATGACCAAGGGCAAACAGAGGAACAGCAAAATGCCGCTGATGCGGTGCAGGATGGACAGCTTGCCGGCCAGGGGCAGGCGATAGGAGAACGCAACTTGGGCAAGCCCAATATTGCGAAACTGCGGACGTGGCTTGGCAGCGGTGTCGGACATGACGGCCTCGGTGTTTCGGAACTAGGGAATCGTGACGGCGCAAATGCCGTGGCCCTTGCGGGCAAACACGGTATTTTCGCCCAGAGATCGGGTTGGTATCAAATCGTAGGTAAAAAGCTCATCAATTCAGACTATTGCGGTAGTGGTATCGATCGGTCAAGTACAAGCCCCGCCGAATTTCCATGGGGCGGTCACCATAGGTGTACGAGACACGATCCACCTGCAACAACGGCGTGCCGGCGGCAACATTAAGCAGCGTACAGACTTCGGCCGGCGCGGCAACCGCGCGCAGCTTTTCGTCCGCGCGCACCATGCTGACGCCGAACTCGGATTCAAACAGGCCATAGAGCGGCGCCTTGTTGGCGGTCAGCAGCTCGAGGGTAAGGCCGCGGAAGATGGACCCCGGCAGCCAGATGTCGTCCAGCACGGTGGGTGTCTGCCCCATGGACAGAAGGCGGCGGATGGACACCACGGTTTCGCCGGCGCGCAGGTCCAGCGCGCGTGCGATCTCGGCGGGCGCCCGCAGGCGGCGGCATTCGAGGATTCGGCTTTCGGCGCGGCCGGGCTCGCCTTCTTCGTCGGCGGCCAGGCGCAGGAAGCGGTAGCGCACGCGGGCTTCATGGTGGGTGGCGACGAAGGTGCCCTTGCCCTGGCGCCGCAGCAGCAGGTGTTCGGCGGCCAACTCGTCGACCGCCTTGCGCACCGTGCCCTGGCTGACCTGGAAACGGGCAGCCAGGTCGATTTCGCTGGGGATGAGTTCGCCGGGCTTCCATTCGCCGCGGTCCAGGCTCTGGACGAGCAGGTCCTTGATCTGGCGGTACAGCGGACTGAAAGCGGCTCCCTCGCCCGTTGGACGGGCGGCGCGTGTGCGTAAGGAGGTTTCGGGCCGGGGGTCTGCCATGGATCGTCTTGGTCGTGTCATGTTCATCCGGAGAATGGAAAGGCAACGCAAAGGATTGCGGTTCCATCCACAATGCGCTGCTGCGGTGCCGGTGTTCTGGCCTGATACAGGCGCAGCAGCCGGCGGTGCTGCGACGCATTCGAACAAACGCTCTATTGTGGCATATCGGGCGCGGCGCTGTCCAACGTCTTATGTCTTATATAAGATATAAGATCAATTGACGCACACGTAAATTCGATCTAGGATTCCTGGCTGTCCGGCGACGCGCCCGCCCTGGGGTGTAACGACCTGTCCAGGCGCCCTGCTTGCGCTGTCTTTGCCGCTCAACGGATTACACTGATTGGTGAGATTTTTTCTCGCCACACCATTACGGAGAACGTCCATGTCTAAGCCTGCCTTGCGTGTCGCCGTCACCGGCGCCGCCGGCCAAATCGGTTACGCACTGCTGTTCCGCATCGCCTCGGGCGAAATGCTGGGCAAAGATCAGCCCGTCATTCTGCAGCTGCTTGAAATTCCTGACGAAAAAGCGCAAAAGGCCCTGAAGGGCGTCATCATGGAACTGGATGACTGCGCCTTCCCGCTGCTGCAGGAAGTCACCGCCCACAGCGACCCCCGCACGGCATTCAAGGATGCGGACGTGGCCCTGCTGGTTGGCGCCCGCCCGCGCGGCCCCGGCATGGAACGCAAGGACCTGCTGTCGGTCAACGCCCAGATCTTCACGGCGCAGGGCAAGGCCCTGAACGACGTCGCCAGCCGCAACGTCAAGGTCCTGGTGGTCGGCAACCCGGCCAACACCAACGCCTACATCGCCATGAAGTCGGCGCCGGACCTGCCCGCCAAGAACTTCACCGCCATGCTGCGCCTGGACCACAACCGCGCCCTGTCGCAACTGGCCGCCAAGTCGGGCAAGGCCGTGGCCGACATCGAAAAGCTGGTCGTGTGGGGCAACCACTCGCCCACCATGTACCCCGACTTCCGCTTCGCCACCGTCGGCGGCCAATCGCTGGCCAAGCTGATCAACGACGACGCCTGGAACCGCGATACCTTCATCCCCACCGTGGGCAAGCGTGGCGCCGCCATCATTGAAGCCCGTGGCCTGTCCTCGGCCGCATCGGCCGCCAACGCCGCCATCGACCACGTCCGTGACTGGGTCCTGGGCAGCAACGGCAAGTGGGTCACGATGGGCATCCCGTCGGATGGCTCCTACGGCATCCCCGAAGGCATCATCTACGGCGTGCCGGTCACGACCGAAAACGGCGAGTACAAGCGTGTCGAAGGCCTGGAAATCGACGCCTTCTCGCGCGAGCGCCTGGACTTCACGCTGAAAGAGCTGCTCGAAGAGCGCGACGGCGTCAAGGACCTGCTGAAGTAAGCAGCGCTTGTCAAGGATTGGGCCCGTTCATGCGGGCCCAATCCTTAAGCAGGACCGCTTTTGCCAGACCGAGACATACACCTGTCCCTTTGCCCTGCCCGCCGACGATTGTCGCGAAGGGGACAGATTTATGTTCCGGACCCGCGCTAAGGTCGTGGGCCAACCAGAAGAAAGACGGAGACCTCCCATGTCCAGACCCGAATCCGCCGGCGCCCTGTTCCGCCGCGCCCTCGCCGAAGAAAGCCCGCTGCAGATCATCGGCGCCATCAACGCCAACCACGCGCTGCTGGCCAAGCGCGCCGGCTATCGCGCCATCTACCTGTCCGGCGGCGGCGTGGCCGCGGGTTCACTGGGCCTGCCCGACCTGGGCATCAACACCATGGACGACGTCCTGACCGACGTGCGCCGCATCACCGACGTGTGCGACGTGCCGCTGCTGGTCGACATCGACACCGGCTTCGGTCCGTCGGCCTTCAACATCGCCCGCACCGTCAAGAGCCTGATCAAGTTCGGCGCCGCCGCCTGCCATATCGAAGACCAGGTCGGCGCCAAGCGCTGCGGCCATCGCCCCGGCAAGGAAATCGTCAGCACCGAAGAAATGGCCGACCGCGTCAAGGCGGCCGCCGACGCCCGCACCGACAGCGACTTCTACCTGATCGCCCGTACCGACGCCATCGCCTCGCACGGCGTGGATGCCGCCATCGAGCGCGCGCTGGCCTGCGTCGAAGCCGGCGCCGACGCCATCTTCGCCGAAGCCGCCTACGACCTGCCCACCTACGACCGCTTCGTCAAGGCCGTCAAGGTGCCGGTGCTGGCCAACATCACCGAATTCGGCAAGACGCCGCTGTTCTCGGTCGAAGAGCTGAAAAGCGTGGGCGTGGGCATGGTGCTCTACCCGCTGTCGGCCTTCCGCGCCATGAACAAGGCCGCCGAAGCCGTCTACACCGCAATCCGCCGCGACGGTCACCAGAAAAACGTGGTCGACCTGATGCAGACGCGCGAAGAACTGTACGACCGCATCGGCTACCACGAGTTCGAATCCAAGCTGGATGCCCTCTTCCAGAAGGGCAAGGCGTAGTAACCCGCGCCGTCCGCCAACCGCATCCGGCGCCGCGGCATCCCTGCGGCGCCTCGCTACCTCCCATTGCATCGACCACCGCGAAAGGAAAGGAGTAGACACATGAGCACGGCTCCCAAGAAGCAAGCAGCCAAACAGGACGCAGCCAAGCCGGAAGTCAAGCCGCAGGCCGCGCCGGAAGAAAAGGCTGGCTTCAAGCCCAAGAAATCGGTCGCGCTGTCCGGCGTCGTCGCCGGCAACACCGCGCTGTGTACGGTTGGCCGCAGCGGCAACGACCTGCACTACCGCGGCTACGACATCCTGGACATCGCGCACACCAGCGAATTCGAGGAAATCGCCCACCTGCTGGTGCACGGCAAGCTGCCCAACAAGGCCGAGCTGAAGGCCTACAAGGAAAAGCTGCGCAGCCTGCGTGGCCTGCCCGTCACGCTGCAGGACGCGCTGGAAGCGCTGCCGGCGGCCAGCCACCCGATGGACGTCATGCGCACGGCCGTCTCGGTGCTGGGCTGCGTGCTGCCCGAGAAAGACGACCACAACACCCCGGGCGCGCGCGACATCGCCGACCGCCTGATGGCCAACCTGGGCTCGGCGCTGCTGTACTGGTACCACTACAGCCACAACGGCCGCGTCATCGACGTGCAGACCGACGACGACAGCATCGGCGGCCATTTCCTGCACCTCCTGCACGGCGAAAAGCCCAGCGAGGACTGGGTCAAGGCGATGCACATCTCGCTGAACCTGTACGCCGAACATGAATTCAACGCGTCCACGTTCACCGCCCGCGTCATCGCCGGCACGGGCTCGGACATGTACTCGTCCATCACCGGCGCCATCGGCGCGCTGCGCGGTCCCAAGCACGGCGGCGCCAACGAAGTCGCCTTCGACGTGCAAAAGCGCTACGAGACGCCGGACGAAGCCGAGGCCGACATCCGGCGCCGCGTCGAAGCCAAGGAAGTCATCATCGGCTTCGGCCACCCGGTCTACACCGTGTCCGACCCGCGCAACAAGGTCATCAAGGAAGTCGCCAAGAAGCTCTCCAAGAAGGCCGGCAGCACCAAGATGTTCGACATCGCCGAACGCCTTGAGACGGTCATGTGGGACATCAAGAAGATGTTCCCCAACCTGGACTGGTTCTCGGCCGTCAGCTACCACATGATGGGCGTGCCCACCGCCATGTTCACCCCGCTGTTCGTGATTGCACGCACGGCGGGCTGGTCGGCCCACATCATCGAGCAGCGCATCGACAACAAGATCATCCGCCCCACCGCCAACTACGTGGGTCCGGAAGACCAGAAGTTCGTGCCGCTCGACAAACGCAAGTAAAGACCATGGGCCTGCCGACGCTTTCCCCCGCGCCGCGCAGGCCCCGGGCCGCCTGTACTCACTCAGGAGAGGTACCGATATGTCTGCCCCGATCTCCAACGTCCGTCCCGCGCCCGACCAGGTCCTGGTCGACATCGCCGACTACGTACTGAACTATGAAATCCAGAGCGGCCTGGCCTACGAGACCGCCCGCAACTGCCTGATCGACACCCTGGGCTGCGGCCTGGAAGCGCTGGAATATCCCGCGTGCCGCAAACTGCTGGGCCCCATCGTGCCCGGCACCGTCGTGCCCCACGGCGCCAAGGTCCCCGGCACCCAGTTCCAGCTCGATCCCGTCCAGGCTGCCTTCAACATCGGCACGATGATCCGCTGGCTGGACTTCAACGACACCTGGCTCGCCGCCGAATGGGGCCACCCGTCCGACAACCTGGGCGGCATCCTGGCTACCGCCGACTGGCTCTCGCGCACCGCCATCGCCGCCGGCAAGCCGCCCCTGACCATGCGCGACGTGCTCACCGGCATGATCAAGGCCCATGAAATCCAGGGCTGCATCGCGCTCGAAAACTCGTTCAACAAAGTCGGCCTGGACCACGTCGTCCTGGTCAAGGTCGCCTCGACCGCCGTCGTCGCCCAGATGCTGGGCCTGGACCGCGACGAAGTCATCAACGCCGTCTCGCTCGCATGGGTCGACGGCCAGAGCCTGCGCACCTACCGCCACGCCCCCAACACCGGCAGCCGCAAAAGCTGGGCCGCCGGCGACGCCACCAGCCGCGCCGTGCGTCTGGCCCTCATCGCCCGCACCGGCGAAATGGGCTACCCGTCGGTGCTGAGCGCCAAGACCTGGGGCTTCTACGACGTGCTCTTCAAGGGCCAGCCCTTCACGTTCCAGCGCCCCTACGGCAGCTACGTCATGGAAAACGTGCTGTTCAAGATCTCGTTCCCGGCCGAATTCCATTCCCAGACCGCCGTCGAATGCGCCATGCAGATCCACGACCGCCTCAAGACCCTGGGCAAGACCACGGACGACATCGAAAAGATCACCATCCGTACCCACGAGGCGTGCATCCGCATCATCGACAAGAAAGGCCCCCTGAACAACCCCGCCGACCGCGACCACTGCATCCAGTACATGGTCGCCGTCCCCCTCCTGTTCGGCCGCCTGACTGCCGCCGACTACGAAGACGACATCGCCCGCGACCCGCGCATCGACCTCCTGCGCGACAAGATCACCTGCGTCGAAGACCCCGCCTACACCCGCGACTACCACGACCCCGACAAACGCTCCATCGCCAACGCCCTGACGGTCGAATTCACCGACGGCTCGACCCTGGACGAAGTCGTCTGCGAATATCCCATCGGCCACAAACGCCGCCGCAGCGACGGCATCCCCCTGCTGGAAGCCAAGTTCAAGACCAACCTGGCCCGCATGTTCCCGGCCCGCCAACAAGCGAAAATCCTGGACGTGTCCCTGGATCAAGCCAAGCTGGAGGCGATGCCGGTAAACGAGTACGTCGACCTATACGTGATCTAACGGCAGGCGCCCCCCGCCACCCGAAAGAAATTCGTCCCCACACGCTGCGCGCCCCAAGCAACACCCCCCCCCGCGCGCAGCGACCACCCTCACGACGCCCAGAAGCGCGTAAGCCCAAGAAGGCCGCCCGCGCGGCCGATTTGGGCGGGCCCCGCAAACCTCTCCCACCCCCACCCGGTGCAGCAGCGCCCCGACCCTCGAAACCCATAGCCCCTCGGGGCGGCGGCTTGCGGAGCGGGCAACCTCGATGCGCCCGAGGGAATTCGAAGGGAGCCGAAGGCGGACGAGAATGACGAAGGGGCAGTCCGGCGCCCGCGCGCCGGACCGCAATCGTGGGCGCCCGCTCCGCAAGCCGCCGCCCCGAGGGGCGACCTACGAAGAAGAACAACGCCCCAAAAGAATGCCCTCCCCCCAGCATTACAATGCCAGCTCCCCCAAAACAAACACCGGACCCCCACATGGCAATGCTCTGGGTAAAGACCTTCCACATCGTCTTCATCGCCTCCTGGTTCGCCGGCCTGTTCTACCTGCCCAGAATCTTCGTCAACCTCGCCCAGCAATCCGACTCCGCCGTCCAGGCCACCCTGCTGGGCATGGCCCGCCGCCTTTACCGATTCACCACCATCCTCGCCGTCATCGCCGTCATCTTCGGCATGTGGCTCTACCTGGGCTACGGCATCGGCGTCGGCCCCGGCAACGGCTGGATGCATGCCAAGCTCTTTTTCGTCCTGCTCGTCATCGGCTACCATCACGCCTGTGGCGTCATGCTGCGAAAATTCGAACAGGGCAAGAACACCCGTTCGCACAAGTTCTATCGCTGGTTCAACGAAGTTCCCGTCTTGCTGCTCTTGGTGGTGGTGGCGCTGGTCGTCGTCAAACCCTTCTGATTCCCCCTACCCTTTGCACATTCGCCAGGATTCGTATGTCCGCTGATGACCAGGACCGCCCGCGCAAGACGCTGACGATCAAGAAAACCGCACGCGACGCGCACGCCGAAGAGGCCCCCAGTTCGCGCCCCACGGTCCATAGCGTCACCAGGCAAGCAGAAGCGGTGGACGCCAGCCACACCAGCACGAAGGTCTGCCCCACCGTCAGTTGCGCCAGCAGCGCGCCCTGCCCCTGGTTCAGCGCCAGCAAGCCTTCCTTGCGCAACAGCGAAAACACCACGCCGCCCGCCGCCTGCGCCGGCAAGCCCAGCGCCGCCATGGGCGCGGCCAGCCACGACGACAGCGCCTGGATGGCGCCCATGCCTTCCAGCAGGGATGCGA
>NZ_JCBANA010000071.1:0-35515 GCF_059760725.1 Achromobacter sp. 1014246743 | reverse complement strand
CGCCCGCCCGGCGGGCGTGCGCGCGCTGGTGGCGCTGGAGCCGGCCAGCATTCCCGACCTGGGACCCGGCGCCGTCTACGACACGCCCACCCTGATCGTGATGGGCGACCACATGGACACCGACCCGCGTTGGCCCCGCATGCGCCAGCGCGCACGCGACTTCGCCGCCCGCCACCCCAGCGTCACGCTGCTGACGCTGCCGGACCTGGGCATTCGCGGCAATTCGCACATGCTGATGATGGACCGCAACAGCCTGGATATCGCCGAGCGGGTGCACGACTGGCTGATCGGGCAGACGGCGTAATGTCGATGCCTTGAACGGCGTACCGGACGGCAGGCCGGGCGCCGCGGCCACGCCGGGCGGCAATGCCCCGCGCGGCGCTTCCTGCCCCTGCCAATTCGTGGCAGCATGGCAACCGTCCCGCCTCCAGCCCCCCCCTTGCCCCCATGTCCCGCGCCGAACGCCTCCTGGATCTGCTGCAGACCCTGCGCTGCCACCGCCTGCCCGTCAGCGGCCATCGCCTGGCGGGCGACCTGGGCATCAGCCTGCGCACGCTGTACCGCGACATCGCCACGCTGCAGGCCCAGGGCGCCGAGATCGAGGGCGAGCCCGGCGTGGGCTACGTGCTGCGCCCCGGCTTCATGCTGCCGCCGCTGATGTTCAGCACCGAGGAAATCGAAGCCCTGGTGCTGGGCACCCGCTGGGTCGCCGACCGCTCGGATCCGCGCCTGGGGCAAGCGGCCGCCAACGCCCTGGCCAAGATCAGCGCGGTGCTGCCGCAGGAACTGCGCGACGAACTGGACGCCATTCCGCTGCTGGTCGGGCCCAGCGCCTGGGCGGTGGTCGACAAGGTCGACCTGTCGCTCATCCGCCAGGCGATCCGTGGCGAACAGAAGATCGCCATCACCTACCGCGACGACAAGGGCGCCGATTCCGAACGCGTGATCTGGCCCTTCGCCCTGGGGTTTTTCGACAGCGTGCGCATCGTCATGGCCTGGTGCGAACTGCGCCAGGACTACCGCCATTTCCGCACCGACCGCATCGCCACGCTGGAAACCGGGCAGCGCTACCCGCGCCGCCGCCACGCCCTGCTCAAGGAATGGCGCGCCCTCAATGCCGTCAAGCGCGAGGGCTGCTGAGCCGATGCGACATCGTCCCAATCACTACTGACAAAATCTGACAGCATACCTTTCTAAGATGAGCGCTCATTCACCCAGGAGCGCATCATGTCCGCCAAGAATTTCGTCATTTTCTACGTCGACAAGCCCTCGGCCAGCGCCGCGTTCTACAGTGCGCTGCTGAACCGCCCGCCCGTCGAAAGCTCGCCCACCTTTGCCCTGTTTGCGCTGGATTCCGGCCTGATGCTGGGCCTGTGGTCGCGCCACACCGTGGAACCGGCCGCGGCCGGACGCGGCGGCTGCACCGAGCTGGCCTTCACCGTGCCCGACGCCGACGCCCTCGATCAGCGCCACATCGACTGGAGCCTGCGCGGCCTGCCCATCCTGCAGGCGCCCACCGACATGGACTTCGGCCGCACCTTCGTGGCCCTGGATCCGGACGGCCATCGCCTGCGCGTGTTCGCCCCGGCCCCCGAACCCGCCCTGGCCGAGGCCGAGCTCATCACGATCCCGGCATTCCCAGGAGCCTGAACCACAGGTAGTCCAGCGGCACCAGCAGCACGAACGACACCAGCGCCGTCACCAGGCAGAGCGCCAGGCCGCTGCGCGCCGGCACCTGGCCCATGCCCATCGCCACCACGATGGGCGAGGCCTGGTACGGCATGATGACGGTCGCGTAGCCGGCCACCTGCGCCATCAGCACCGTCATCAACGGAAAGCCCGATGCCTGCGCCAGCGTCTCGGCCAGCGGCGTGTACAGGGCCGGCACCCCATTGGCCGTCACCACGAAATTCAGCGCGGCCGACAGGCCCACCAACGAAAAGAAGCTCTGCATCGGTGCGTCCGGCGACAACGGCAGCCACGCCAGCAACGCCCGCCCGATGATGCCGCCCAGGCCACTGTCGGCCACCATCGCAGCCAGGCCCAGAATGCCCGCCACGTAAATGGCGGTACGAAAATTCACTTCCTTGCCGAACTGCTCGCCGCTGACGAACCCCACCTTGGGCAAGAGGCACACGCAGGCGGACGCCAAGCCCACCCAGGCCGGCGACACGCCATGCCAGCCGTCCGTCACCCACCCCAGCAAGGTCAGCCCCAACAGGACGGCCAGGCGCCTTTCCGCCGCCGACAGCGGCCGGGCCGCAGGGGCTGGCGGCGCCGGCTGCGGCGTATCGCGAAACAACAATGCAATGCAGACCACCAGCACCGCGCCCTTCAGCACGCCCAGCACCGGCGCATGCAGCCACAGGTACGGCAGATACCCCAATTGCAGGCCATAGCTGGTCTCGATGCTGCCTGCCATCACCAGGTTTGGCACGTTGGCGGGCAGGATCGAGGTCGACAGCTCGAACGTGCCAAAGCCCACCGCCAGCGCCAGCCCGATGCGGCCCCGGCGGCCCGGCGCCAGGCCGATCTGGTCGGCAAAGGCCAGCACGATCGGCATCAGCAGGGCGATGCGGCCCATGTTCGACGGCATGATGAAGGCCAACAGGTACGTCAACAGCACCACGCCCGCCACCACCACCGGATACGACCCCGACAGGCGCTGCGACAAGGCGCCCGCCAGGCGGTCGGCCAGCCCCGTGTTCTTCAGGGCCAGGCCCAGCACGTAACCGCTCAGCACCAGCCAGAACGCCACCGACGCAAAACCCGAGAACACCACGTCGCGCGGCGCCACCGCCAGGATCGTCGCGGCGCTGAAGAACAGCAGCGCGGTCAGGTATTCCGGCAACCGCGAAAAGGCCCACAACGCAATCGTGATGGCGGTGAGCAGCGCGGGTAGAATCGGAAAATTGGAGGCGACAAGATGCATGGGCAACCTACGGCAGGAACACGAATCGGCGCAGTGTACGGACCCTGTCCCCCGCTGAAAATGCGCGATTCGCAGAGGCAGCCTCAACGCGCCGCGTAGGCTCTACCCATGCGCTTTGACCTCACCGACCTGGCGCTGTTCCTGCACGTGGTGCAGGCCGGCAGCATCACCCACGGCGCCGCCCGCGCCAATCTGGCGCTGGCCGCGGCCAGCGCCCGCATCCGCAATCTCGAAGCCTCGCTGGGCGCGCCGCTGCTCGAACGCCGCCGCCAGGGCGTCATCCCCACCCCGGCAGGCCTGAAGCTGGCCGCGCATGCCCGCATCATGCTGGCCCAGGCCGACCGCCTGCGCGACGACCTGGCCGGCTTTTCCGGTGAATTCGGCGGCTCAGTGCGCATGCTGTCCAACACCAACGCCCTGACCGCCTTCCTGCCCGAAGCGCTCTCCGGCTTTCTGGCGGCGCATCCGCGCATCAACGTCGAGCTGCAGGAAATGCTCAGCGACGAAATCGTCGAATGCATCGCCGACGGCTCGGCCGACATCGGCATCGTCGCCGGCACCGTCGATACCGGCGCGCTGGAAACCTACGCCTACCGCTCCGACCGCTTCGTGCTGCTCGTGCCCGCCGCGCACGCGCTGGCCGGCGTGGACGAAATCGCGTTTCGCGACGTGCTGGACGAAGACTTCATCGGGCTGGACCGCAGCAGCGCCTTGCAGCGTTTCCTGGCGCGCCAGGCCCTGGTGGCCGGCAAGCCCATCAAGCTGCGGGTGCAGCTGCGCAGCTTCGACGCCATGTGTCGCCTGGTCGAGGCCGGCGTCGGCGTGGGCATCGTGCCCGAGACCACCGCGCACAGCATGCGGCGGCTGCTCAAGGTGGTGCCGGTGGCGTTGTCCGACGCCTGGGCCTCGCGCGACCTGCTGGTGTGCGTGCAATCGCGCCAGGCGCTCAATGCCCGCGCCCGGCGCCTGCTCGATCACCTGCTGGCGGACACTGGCGCGTCGCCTTTCATGCCGTCGCTGGATGACGAGCCTTCATGAATACAGATCCGTCATGAATTGCGTGGCCTTCACGCCGGTTCCAGTCAGCAGCACCACGGTGCGCTCGGCCTGACTGACCGCGCCGCGCGCAGCCAGCAGGTCCAGCGCGGCCGCGGCCGTGGCGCTGGTGGGCTCGGCATACAGCCCCATGGCCGCCAGCTTGCGCACCGCGCCGATGATGTCGGCTTCCGGCACCGCAACGGTCTGGCCGCCGCTGGCGCGAATGGCCTGCAACACCTCGCGCAATCGCACCGGCCGCTTGATCGCCGTGCCTTCGGCCACCGTGGGCAGCACTTCGCGCGCCACGGGCGTATCGACGCCTGCCTGAAAACTGGCATCCACCGGCGAACAATGCAGCGGCTGCGCCACGAACAGGCGCGGCAGGCGGCGGATCTGGCCAGCGGCCAGCAGCTCGGCAAAGCCGATGGCGCAACCCAGCACATTGCTGCCCGCCCCGGCCGGGATCACGATGTTGTCCGGCGCCTCGAAGCCGAAGTCTTCCCACATTTCGTAGGCGATCGACTTGGTGCCCTGCAGAAAGAACGGCTGCCAGTTGTGGCTGGCGTAGAAAATCTCGTCGGAAGCGCGGATCGCCTCGGTCTCGGCATTCTCACGCGGGCCTTCCACCAGCCGAACGTCGGCGCCAAACGCACGAATCTGCGCCACCTTGGCGCTGGACGTATAGGCCGGCGCGAAGATGGTGACGTCCATCTGCGCGGCCGCGCCGAAGGCGGCAATCGCCGCGCCGCCATTGCCCGAGCTGTCCTCGGCAATGGCTTGCACGCCAATCTGCCGCAGCCAGGACAGCATCACCGCCGCCCCCCGGTCCTTGAAGCTGCACGTGGGGTTGAACCATTCCAGCTTGAAATGCGGCCGCAGCCCGCCCCAGGCGCGTTCCACCATCGGCGTGCAGCCTTCCCCCATGGACACCGGCTGCGCCACGTCGCGCGGCAACGCGGCGCGATAGCGCCACAGCGACCGCTGACCGCGGTCGATATCGTCGCGCGAGATGCCGGGCAGCGGCGAAATCATCAGCGGCGTCTGGGCATCGGAACACCAGCGCGCTTCATCCAGCGCATGGCGCGCACCGGTGACGGGGTCGAAATAATGGGGGTCGGACATGGCAATCACTGCAAAGGAGAATGGCGATGCACGCAGTCTAGGCCCGCATACCGGCCCCACGTTGCAATATCATGTTGCGATAAACGCAATGGAGAATCGCCATGGAACGTGGCGCGCTATGGGAATACCAGGTGTTCTGCGCCGTCGCCGAACGCCAGAGCTTCGTGCTGGCGGCGCGCGCGCTGGGCGCCTCGCCCAGCGCCGTGACCCGTGCGGTGCAGTCGCTGGAACGCCAGGTGGGCGTGCAGTTGCTGTTGCGCAGCAAGAGCAGCGTGGTACTGACGCCGCAGGGCGAAAGCTACTTCCAGTCGGCCCGCGACCTGCTGCGGCGGGAAGCGCAAGCGCGCGAGGCGCTGCGCGACACGCAATTGGGCGCGCAGGGCCGGTTGCGGTTTTCGGCGCCGGACCTGCTGGGCGTGACCCTGCTGCCGGCCGTGCTGCGACGCTACGCCGCCGACTACCCCGGCGTCACCGTGGACATCACCTACACCGACAAATCGGTCGACCCCATCGCCGAAGGACTGGACTTCGCCATCCGCGGCGGCTTTCCTGCCTCCAGTGACCTGTTGGGCGCGCGGCTCTGGCCCTACGCGCGGCTGCTGTGCGCCAGCCCCGATTACGTCGCCCGCATGGGCTTGCCGCGCGAACCCGAAGAACTGGCGCGCCACCGCCTCATCATGCACACCGGTCCCCGCGTGCTGAAGGACTGGCACCTGCGCCGCGACAAGCGCATCGTGCGCATGCATGCCGAACCCGCGGTGCGCGTCAGCACCGGCAGCGGCCTGATGGCGCTGGCGCTGCAAGGCGTGGGCATCGCGCGGCTGGCGGACTGGGCCGCCGCGCCCGAGATCGCCCGCGGCACCCTGGTGCAGGTCTGCCCCGGCTACACCGCGACCTCGGCGCAAGGCGCGTCGCCGCAGATGCATGCCGTGTACGCGTCGCGCACCCTGCCGGCGCGAGCCCGCGCCATGCTGGCCGCCCTCCGCGCGTGCGCCGAAGACCTTCAGGCCCCGAAACAACAAGGCCGGTCGATGCCGCCAGGGAACCCCGCGCGGCGCCGACCGGCCTGAAGACTACGAAACCCTGTCAGGGGCGCTGTTCGCGCGCCTTCAGCACCACCGATTCCGCCGACTTCCTGAACAGCAGGTGATACAGCGCGGCCAGCGCCAGCAGGAACGGCACGCCGAACACCAGCGTCATCTTGAACACGCCCGTGAAATAGGTGGTCAGCAGAATCGCCAGCATCGCGCCGGCCCCCAGCAGCGTCAGCACCGGAAAGCCCGGCATCCGGAACGACAGCGCCGCACCGCCTTCACGCGCCCAGCGGCGGCGGAAGAAATAGTGCGTGACGAAAATCATCATCCAGGTGAACAGCGCGCCGAACATCGAGATCGCCATCATCAGCGTGAACGAGCTTTCGGGGTACAGCACGTTCAGCACCGTTGCGATGGCAATGCCGCTGGTGGACAGCAGCAGCGCATTCAGCGGCGTGCCGCTGCGCGTCAGCTTGCCCATCGCCGCGGGCGCGTGGCCGGCCCGCGACAGGCTGAACATCATGCGGGTGGTGATGTACAGCTGGCTATTCATGGCCGACAGCGCCGCCACCAGCACGATGAAGTTGATGACGCCGGCCGCGTACGGCACGTTCACCGCCTGCATCACCGTCACGAACGGGCTGCCGCCCTTGCCGGCCTGGTCCCACGGCACGATGGCCAGGATCAGCGCCAGCGTCAGCAGGTAGAAGATCACCAGGCGCACGATGGTGGCCCGAAAGGCCTTTTTCACCGCGCGCTCGGGGTCTTCGGCTTCACCCGCCGCCACCGCGATCATCTCCACGCTCAGGTAGCTGAAAATGGAAATGACCACCGCGATCCACATGCCCCACACACCGTTGGGAAAGAAGCCGCCGTGCGCGGTGTACTGCGCCGTGCCGTACTGCGGATTGCCCCAGACCACATACGCGCCCAGGATGATGAACGCCACGATGGCGCTGATCTTGATGGTCGAGAACCAGTATTCGATCGTGCCGAAGGCCTTCACGCTCATGGCATTGATGAAGATCAGCGCCGCCGAGAACAGGCACACCCACTGCCACCCCGGCACCCCGGGGAACCAGTACTTCATGTACTCGGCCACCGCCGTCACTTCCGTGCCCACCGCCAGCACCACGCAGGACCAGTACGCATAGCGCACCAGAAAGCCCGCCAGCGGCCCGATGTAGTGCTCGGCATAGGCGCCGAACGAGCCCGACGTCGAATGCGCCACCGTCATCTCGGCCAGGCACCCCATCAGCAGCAACGTGATCAGCCCGCCAATCGCATAGCTGATGATCACGCTGGGCCCGGCAAAGCCGATCGCGAACTTGCTCCCCAGGAACAGGCCCGTCCCGATGGCCCCCCCGATCGCGATCATGCTCATCTGGCCCGACGTCAGGCGCCGCTTGAGCCCCTGTTCCCGTTCGGTGATTTTCCCGAACCCCTGTTGTTGTCCCATGTCTCCTCCGGTACTGCATTCTCTTGATGGATGCGTTGATGGCCGGTCTTGCGCGCGGCGTATCAGGTCACGGCAGAACGCTGCTTGAATTCGGGCTTGTCCCAGGCGCGGCTATCCAGCACGTCCTTCAGGATCTCGACCGCGTCCCACACGTCGGCGTAGCCGAAATACAGCGGCGTCAGGCCAAAGCGCAGCACTTCGGGTTCGCGGTAGTCGCCGATCAGGCCGCGTGCAATCAGCGCCTGCATCACCTCGTAGCCATTGGGATGGCGCAGGCTGACGTGGCTGCCGCGATCGGCGTGGTTGCGCGGCGTCACCAGCGTCAGCGGATGGCCGGCGCAGCGTTCCTCGACCAGCGCGATGAACAGGTCGCCCAGCGCCAGCGACTTCTTGCGCACCTCGGCCATGTCCGCCTCTCGCGCCACGTCCAGGCCGCACTCCACCATGGCCAGCGACACGATCGGCTGCGTACCGCACAGATAGCGGCGGATGCCGCCCGCGGGCTCGTAGGCGACCGTCATGTCGAACGGCCGCTGGTGGCCCCACCAGCCGGACAGCGGCTGCCAGAAGTCTTGAATATGGCGCGGCGCCACCCAGATGAAGGCCGGCGCGCCGGGGCCGCCGTTCAGGTACTTATAGGTGCAGCCCACGGCGTAGTCGGCGCCCGAGCCGTTCAGGTCCACCGGCACCGCGCCGGCCGCGTGAGCCAGGTCCCAGATGACCAGCGCGCCGCGCTCGTGCGCGGTACGGGTGACGGCGGCCATATCGTGCATCTGGCCGCTGCGGTAGTTCACGTGCGACAGCAGCACCACCGCCACGGAATCGTCCAGCGCCTTGTCCAGCGGCAGCTCGTCGTCGATCAGGCGCATTTCGTAGCCCTGCTGCAGCAGGTCGATCATGCCCTGGATCATGTACAGGTCGGTCGGGAAGTTGTCGCGTTCCGACAGGATCACGCGGCGCTTGGGCTGCTGCTTCTGCTGGATGCGCAGGCTGGCGGCCAGGGCCTTGAAGATGTTCAGCGAGGTGGTGTCGGTGATCACCAGTTCGCCCTCGCGGGCGCCCAGCAGACCGGCCAGCTTGTCGCCCAGGCGGGACGGCAGCTCGAACCAGCCGGCCGTGTTCCAGCTGCGGATCAGGCCCGTGCCCCATTCCTGGGTGATGACCTGGGCAGCGCGGGCGGCGGCGGCGCGGGGCATCACGCCCAGCGAATTGCCATCCATATAGAGCACGCCGGGCGGCAGATCGAAGCGCGCCTTGAGCGGCGCAAGGGGGTCTTGGCGGTCTGCGGCAACGCAGGCTTCGCGGGTATGCATTCAAAGCTCCTTCGGGCATTATGCTGCGAACATACTAGCAGCGCCGACGAGCCGAATAGTTGCAAAATCAGGCGTGGCTTACCCTAGGATTTCGCATTAAATTGCGTTCTGGGCCACTTTTTAGAATTGGATTGCACCGTGCAACTAGACGCCATCGACCAGCGCATTCTGTACCGCCTGCAAGAGAACAGCCAGCTCAGCAACCAGGACCTGGCCGAGCAGGTTGCCCTGTCGCCGTCGGCCTGCCTGCGCCGGGTGCGCGCCCTGGAAGAAGGCGGCTTCATCCGCGGCTACCGCGCCGTACTGGACGCCGACAAACTGGGGTTCGAACTGGAAGCCATCGTCCACGTATCGCTGGACCAGTCGCGCGCCGGCTGGCACGAGCAATTCCTGGCCGGTATCGCGCTATATGACGAAATCACCGAAGCCAGCATCGTCACCGGCGCGTCCAACTACATCCTGACGGTGCGCACCCGCAACCTGGCCGCGTTCTCGCAGTTCGTCGAAGAAAAACTCAGCAAGATCGCCGGCGTGCGGGACCTGTGCTCGCACCTGGTCATGCGCAAGGTGAAGAATCGGGGCGGCATGCTGCCGCTGGCGGCCTGGCGCTAGGCAATGCCCGCGCTACGAATACCGCAGAAAGCCAAACACCGTGACGAAGTGGCAGGCCGAGCCGCCCATGACGAACAGGTGCCAGATGCCGTGGGCATGGCGCCAGCGCTTGTCGTGCGCGTAGAACACCGTGCCCACCGTATACAGCGCCGCCCCGGCCAGCAGCCAGGCCAGTCCGGCCGACGACAGCGCGCTGGCAATCGGCGCGGCACATATCACGCCCAGCCACCCCATGGCCAGGTACAGCGGCAAGGCGGGCGCGGCGCCGCGCGCCCACCAGAGTTCACGGCCGATGCCGTACAGGGCCAGCAGCCAGATCGCCACGGCCATCACCGCACCCCAGCCCAATTCCAGCGGCGCGAAAGCCAGGGGCGTGTAGGTGCCCGCGATCAATAGATAGATGGTGCAGTGGTCTGCCTTGGCCCACAGCGCTTTGCGGCGCCCGCGAGTGCAGTGATACAGCACCGACGAGGCATAGACGGCAATCATGGACACGGCGAACACCGCGCACGCCACGATCTGGCGCGACTGCACGTTCAATTCGGCCGCGCGGACGATCAACGCCCCCGACGCGGCCACGGCCAGCGCCAGGCCCGCCAGGTGCGTGGCGCCGTTGAAGCGTTCCCCTTCGTACATGCCGTCCCCTCCCCGTGCGCAGGCGTAGCGCCGACGCTTTCCATCATGCCGAAGCCATGTGACAAACCGGGGTCAGCAAGATGGGACAACGAGGGAACAGCAACTGGCGTTCCTGCCGGACGGCACGCCAGTGATGCCGGCAAGCACGTCGGTCAGGCGATGAAATCGACCGCGGCAGGATACCCTTCCAGCGCCCGCGCCGCGAGGATGGCCCGCTGCACCGCGATGGCCATCGCTTCGGCCGCCATCACGCCCAGCAGCATCGGGTTGCCGGGCTTGCCCGACGCACCCGTGCCCAGGGCAAACACCGTGTCGCCGTCCAGCATCGTGTGGATGGGGTTGATGGTGCGGGCCAGGCCGTCGTGCGCCATCTGCGCCATTTTCTGGGCCTGCGCCTTGGTCAGCCTGGCGTCGGTGGCAACCAGGCCGATGGTGGTGGCGGCGCCCTCGCGCATCGAGGTGGGCAGGTCGCCCGCCAGGATGGCCGCGCGGGTGTCCAGCAGGTGCTTGCCGTCGGCCGTGCGGGCGCCGGCCAGGATACGGCCGGTGGCCGGGTCCAGCACGTCGCCCACCGCGTTGACGGCCACGATGGCGCCCACCGTCACGCCGGCCACGGTCAGCGAGGCGCTGCCCAGGCCGCCCTTCATGGCGCGCTTGGCCCCGTACAGCTTGCCCACGGTGGCCCCGGCGCCGGCGCCCACGTTGCCCTCTTGCGGCGGCTTGGCCGTGGCCGACTTGCAGGCCTGGTAGCCGGCCGCGGCATCGGGCCGTATCGACGCGTCGCCCACCCCCAGGTCGAACAGGATGGCCGCGGGCACGATGGGCACGTGCGCCACGCCGACGTCAAAGCCGATCTTGCGTTCTTCCAGGTAGCGCATGACGCCGGTGGCCGCTTCCAGGCCGAAGGCGCTGCCGCCTGCCAGCATCACGGCGTGCACTTTTTCCACCATGTTGACCGGGTTGAGCAGGTCGGTTTCACGGGTGCCGGGCGCCGCGCCGCGTACGTCCACCCCGCCGACGGCGCCTGCCTCGGCAATGATGACCGTGCAGCCGGTCGGGCGGCGGGTGTCGGTGAAATGCCCCACCTTCAGCCCGGCCACGTCGGTGATGCTGCCCCCGCCCGGCATGCGCCGCAAACCGCCCCCGCCGTGCGCCGGCGCCACCCCGGCCATCGCTGCGGCGCCCGCCGCGGCCATCATGAAAGCCCGCCTGTTCCACTGTTGTTGCACGCCTGTCTCCGTCTGTGTCATGCCCAGGAAAAAACCCCGTGCCGCTCGGCCCGGGGCGCGATCCAACCATATGACTTGCCGCTATATTTTTACTATTCCTTATGCTTTGTGGAAAAATAGGCCCGTTGTTAGAGTGCGGCTACGCCGGAGGGCATTGCAAGTGCCACATGCTCTCCACAGTGATATCCCATCCGTGGAGCATTGCCATGAAACTCTTGCGCTCGTTGTTCATCGCCGGCCTCGTCCAGGTCGCCGCCCTGTCCGCCGCCCACGCCCAGTCGGGGCTGGACCAGATCAAATCCGCCGGCGTGTTCAAGATCGGCACCGAAGGCACCTACGCCCCCTTCACTTTCCACGACGCATCCGGGCAGCTTACCGGTTTTGACGTCGACATCGGCCGCGCCATCGCCCAGCGCCTGGGCGTGAAGGCCGAATTCGTCGAAGGCAAATGGGACGGCCTGATCGCCGGGCTCGACGCCAAGCGCTACGACGCCGTGATCAACCAGGTCGGCATCACCGACGCGCGCCGCGCCAAATACGATTTTTCGGATCCGTACATCTCGTCGGCCGCCGTGCTGATCGTGCGCGACGACAACACCACCATCAAGTCCTTCGCCGACCTGAAGGGCAAGAAGTCCGCCAACACGCTGACCAGCAACTTCGGCAAGCTGGCGCAAAGCCATGGCGCCGACGTGGTGGCGGTGCAGGGTTTCAACGAAGCCATCGACCTGTTGACGTCGGGCCGCGTCGAAGCCACGGTCAACGACAACCTGTCGTTCCTGGACTTCAAGAAGCAAAAGCCCAACGCCAAGGTCAAGATCGCCGCCACCGACAAGGCCGCCGAATTCAGCAATTCGGGCGTGCTGCTGCGCAAGAACAACCCTGAGCTGGTCGCCGCCATCAACAAGGCGCTGGCCGACATCAAGGCCGACGGCACCTACAAGACCATCTCGGTCAAGTACTTCGGCACGGACCTGTCCGCGCAGCAGTAAGCGGCCCGCGCCATGACGCTACCCTCGTGGCTGCAGGCCGTCCTGCCCGATTGGATCCTGGCGCAAGTGGCCGGCTGGACGGTGCCGGCCTGGGTGCAGTTGATGGCCGACTCGTTCTGGCCGTTGCTGCACGCCGGGCTGGTGTTCACCGTGCCGCTGACGCTGATGTCGTTCGCGCTGGGGCTGGCCTTGGCCTTCGTGGTGGCGCTGATCCGGCTGTTCGGCCCGGCGCCGCTGGTGGCGCTGGTGCGCTTTTATGTCTGGCTCATCCGCGGCACGCCGCTGCTGGTGCAGCTGTTCGTGATCTTCTACGGCCTGCCCAGCGTGGGCGTGGTACTTGACCCGCTGCCGGCCGCGCTGATCGGCTTCACGCTGAACGTCGGCGCCTACAACTCGGAAGTCATCCGCGGCGCCATCGAATCCATTTCGAAAGGCCAGTGGGAAGCCGCCTATTCCCTGAGCATGACGCGCGGCCAGGCGCTGCGCCGCACGGTGCTGCCGCAGGCGGCCCGCGTGGCCGTGCCGCCGCTGTCGAACTCATTCATTGCGCTGGTCAAGGACACCTCGCTGGCCGCCGTGCTGACGGTGCCCGAGATCTTCCAGGCGGCGCAGCGCATCGCCGCCGTCACCTACGAGCCGCTGATCCTGTACACCGAGGCCGCGCTGATCTACCTGGTGTTCAGTTCGGTGCTGTCCGCCGCCCAGGTTCGCCTGGAACGGCGCTTCGGCCAGCATGCCGTGTTTAGCGAGAACAAGCGATGATCCGCCTGGACAAGATCGAAAAATCCTTTGGCGGCAACCCCGTGCTCAAGCAGGTGGACGTGACCATCGCCGAAGGCAGCGTCACCGCCCTGATCGGCCCGTCCGGCAGCGGCAAGAGTACGTTGCTGCGCTGCGTCAACCTGCTGGAAGTGCCCGATCGCGGCCTGCTGGAAATCGGCCCCGAACAGGTCGAATTCGAACCCGGCCTGAAGCTGTCGCGCGACCAGGTCCAGCGGGTGCGCAAGCAGACCGGCATGGTGTTCCAGAATTTCCAGCTGTTCCCGCACCAGACCGTGATCGGCAACGTCATGGAAGGCCTGGTGACCGTGCAGAAATGGCCGGCCGACCGCGCCCGCGAGCGCGCCGAGGAACTGCTCAAGAAGGTCGGCATGCTGGAAAAGGCCGACGCCTGGCCCGCCAACCTGTCCGGCGGCCAGCAGCAGCGCGTGGCCATCGCCCGCGCCCTGGCGCCCGCTCCCCGCGTGCTGCTGTGCGATGAGCCGACGTCGGCGCTGGACCCGGGTCTGGCGGCCGAAGTGGTGGACGTGCTGCGCCAGCTGGCCAACGAAGGCATGACCATGCTCATGGCCACGCATGACCTGCGCCTGGCCGCCAGCGTCTCGCGCGAAGTGGTATTCCTGCTGGACGGCACCGTGATCGAAGCCGGCCCCTCTCGCGACCTCTTCACCCACCCCGCCGACCCGCGCACCGCCGCCTTCATCTCGACCTTGACGCAGGACGCGGGGCATCAAGCGTAGAAATCGGCCTATCGGCTCGGTAAAGATCCCGCAGGGTCGACGGCCTGCCCGTCGTAGCGCAATTCGAAATACAGCCCGACCTGCTTGCTGTCGCTGTTGCCCATTTCCGCGATCTTCTGGCCCTGGCTGACGCGTTGGCCTTCCTTGACCAGCAGCTTGCTGTTGTGGGCGTAGATGCTCAGGAAGCTGGCGCTGTGCTTGACGATCACCAGGTGGCCGTAGCCACGCAGGCCGCTGCCGGAATAGGCCACGGTGCCCGCGGCGGCCGCCACGACGGGCGTGCCGCTGCTGTTGGAAATGACGATGCCGTTCGAGCCCGACCCGTCGTAGCCGCGCGTGACCTTGCCCTGCGCCGGCCAGACCAGCGAGATCGCCCCGGGCGGCGCGGTTCGCCGCTTGCCCATGGCGGGCGCCGACGACTTGGTGCCTTGCGATGCCTTGCCGCGCGACTTGGTGGGCGGGGACGAACTGGCCTGGCCCGCCGGCGGCTGGACCCGCAGCATCTGCCCGACCTCGATCGAATTGGAATTGGACAGGTTGTTCCAGCGCACCAGGTTCGATACGCTGGTGCCTTGCTTGCGCGCGATCTGCGTCAGGGTATCGCCCGACTGGACTCGGTAATAGCCCGGCTGGACCTTGGTCGTGCCGCAGGCCGCCAGCAAGGCCAGCAGCGCGGCCAGCAACGCCCACCTGAACCATCGGGCGGCACGAACAGGGAAAGTCGCCGATACGCGCCCCGGCGCGGCGGCAAAAAGGGAAGCGGGCAGGGTCTGGGCGGGCAAGGAGAGCACTGAATCCTGAAGCGAATGGGGAACGACTGCGTCCAAGGGTACCAAGATTTTCGGGCGCAAGTATGCCCCGATGGCTTTGGCAGACCGCCCCGACCCGTGTATAACCCGCTCATTGCGACGAGCTGCGGCTCGTCATGGAACACCGCGTCTGCAAGGAGCCACATGGGAACCCAAGCGCCCCGAAGAAACCCGTTTTGCCTGCTATGGGCGATCCCGTACCTGCTGTGCGGCCTGTTTTCACGCCTGCTCAACGACCCGGTCAGCCATGCCGTGTTCGTCTGGCTGCCGCCCGGGGTGGCGGTGGGCGCCTATCTGTTGACGCAGCGCCGCAACTGGCCGCTGCTGCTGGCCGCGTTCTTTTTTGCGCAGATCGTGATCACCAGCTTCACGCGCGGCCAGCCCGCCACGGCACTGGTGTTCGCCATTACCGCCAGCCTGTCCAGCATCACCGCGGCCTGGACCATCCAGCGCCTGACGCCGCGCGATGGCGGGGTGGGCACGGTGGCCGCGTTGCTGGCCGGCGCGGTGGTGGGCGCCGCCTTGTCGGCCCTGCTCAACGGCAGCTGGCTGTGGATGACCCAGGAAGCCCACGCCTGGGTCCGGCTGCGCACCTGGGTCGCGGCCTACCTGGGCGGCATCCTGATCCTGGCGCCGGCCGTCACCGGCTGGGCGCATTTCCGGCCGCGCCGTTCCGGCGGTCCGCGCATGCGCGACCTGGTGCTGGGCGCCGTCGCCTACCTGGCCCTGATCGTCTCGACCTTCCTGACCTTCGACGGCGACATGATCAAGAACCTGCCGTATGTGGTGACCTTCGAGCTGACCTACCTGCCGCTGGTGTTCGCGGTGCTGACCGCGCTGGTGTGGGGGCCGCTGGGCGGCACCCTGGCCGTCATCACGCTGACCCTGATGGCGCTGTACCAGAGCGCGCAGGGCGAAGGGCCCTTCGTCGAGGCCAACGACCACTGGCACGTGCTGCTGGCCACCCAGGTGTACCTGGTCGTCACCGCGCTGCTGATCCTGCTGGTCAATACGCTGCGCGGCGCCCGCGCCCAGGAACTCGAAAACGCCGAGCAATGGCGCGGCCGCTTCGACCTGGCGCTGGCCGGCAGCCACCAGCTGATGTACCGCTACAACCCCTTTGACGGCTCGTTCGAACTGGCCGGCGACCTGCACGACGCCTTCGGCCTGCCCGCCGGCGCGATCGCCAACCTGGACGCGCTGCTGGCCCTGGCCCACCCCGACGATCGCGCCCGCTTGACGCTGCACTGGGCCGCCCGACGCGCCGGCGGCCTGGACCGCACGCCGCTGCTGTTCCGCCTGGCGCATGCCGGCGGCGGCTGGCGCGTGGTGAGCGACCGTGGATCACCCTTGCAGGATTTCGACGGCAGCGTCGCCGTGGTGGCGGGCATGTGGCGTCTGGGCGAAGTCGAGCAGGCAGATGTCCAATAGCACAGGAGCCCTGCTCATCCACGGCTTGGGCGGCACCCAGTACGACCTGGGATCGCTGCACAAGATACTGAAGCGCGCCGGCATCGAGACGCACTCGTTGACGCTGCCCGGCCATGGCACCACGCCCGAGGACCTGCTGCCCGTGCGCGCCGAAGACTGGCTGGACGCCGTGACCGCCAAGTACCGCGAGGTGGCCGGCCGCTACGAGACCGTGCACGTGGTCGGCATGTGCCTGGGCGCCCTGCTGGCCGTCGAGCTGTGCAAGCGCGTGCAGCACCGCAAGGGCAAGCTGGTCAGCCTGGCCGCGCCCGTCTTCATCGACGGCTGGAGCACGCCCTGGTATCGCGACCTGCGCAAGCTGGTCTACCGCATCCCGGGCCTGGCCGCGCGCATGCGCGTCGAAGAAGAAGAGCCCTACGGCATCAAGAACGAACTGGTGCGGTCCATCGTCAAGGCCAAGTTCGAACGCGGCGAGAACTTCCACTACCGCTGGGTGCCGCTGGCCTGCGTGCGCGAGGTCGACCGGCTGCGGCGCTTCGTGCAGCGCGGGCTGAACGCCATCACCTGCCCCAGCCTGATCATCCATGCCCACGAAGACGAGCTGACCTCGGTACGGTCGGCCCACTACCTGAACGACGCCATTCCCGACAGCCGCCTGGTGCTGCTGGACAACAGCTACCACATGATCTGCGTGGACAACGACCGCGACCGCGTCGCCGCCGACATCCTGCAGTTCATGGACAAGCGCCCCGAGGCCGCCGCCCGCCCCGGCCGCGCCGCCGCGATGACCGCCGAAGACACCGAGCGCCTGCTGCAGGCGTATCGCGATGCGCTGCTGTCGGGCCAATTCGAAGCGCTGTTCCCGCTGCTCGCCGAAGACATCGCCTGGCACGAAGAAGGCGACAGTCCGCTCGCGGGCGTCTACCAGGGCCGCGGCGGCCTGGTGGACCTGTTCTCGCGGGTCATGGATTATTCGCGCAACACCTTCACGGTCGACAGCGTTGGCCAACCCGAACTGGCCGGGCGTTCGATCGCGGTGCCGCTGACCTTCCAGGTGCAGGACGGCCCCGCCGTGTTCCGCGGCGCCTCGACCCACACGCTGCGCCTGCGCAACCAGCAGATCGCCAAGGTCACCTCGACGGCGGCAGACCCGGCCGCCGAAGATGCGCTGTGGCGCCGGCTGGCCGTGGCCAGCGGGCTGGAGCCCGAAGGCGATGCGATGGACCGCGCCACGCTGGACATCCCCGCCGACGCGCTGGCCGATGCCTTCGAAGCCGCCGTGCTCGAACTGCGCGCCCTGCCGCAGGCCCCCTCGACCGGCGTCGCGCTGCGGCTGCACGCCTACGAGCAACAGGCCCGCCACGGCGATGCGCCGCCCCAGGCCGACGCCAACGCGACCCCGCGCGAGCAGATCGAACACGCCTCATGGCGCCTGCTGACCGGCCTGCCGCCGGACCAGGCGCAACGCCGCTACATTGCCCTGATCCGGCGGCTGGACACCGATGACTGACACCGCGCCCGGCCCGCGCACTGCGACACTGCGCCGCACGCTTGCCCTGCGCGGCAGTCCGGGCGCTTGCCCTAAAATCCCGCCATGCCTGCCTTGATCCGCCTTCTGCATGCCTGCGGCGCCGTGCGCGTCCGGGGCGTGCTGTGGCTGGCGTTCCTGGCCGTGCTGCTGCGCGCCGTGGTGCCGGCGGGCTACATGCCCGATGCCCGCGCGCTGCACGACGGCCGGCTGGAAGTCACCTTCTGCTCGGCCGCGGGCGACCTGTCCACCTTCAGGATCGCGCTGTCGGCCGATGGCAAGACCGCCGACGGCACGGGTGACCACCGTAGCACCGAGACGGGCGCCCAATGTCCCTTCGGACTGCTGGCCCACGTCACGCCTGCCCCCACGCCCTACGTGGCGCCGCTGGCGCTGGCCGCCGGCCGCCCTGCGCCCCCGCCGGCCTGTCCCCCCCATGCGTTGCCCGTGCAGCCGGCCCAAGGGCCGCCGCTGGGCTCACGCGCCCCGCCCTTCGTCGCCTGACACCGCCCCTTGCGCGCGGCCTGCGCCGCGCCTGTCGCGAACCGTCTTTCGACGAGGTTTTCATGCATTCCCTGCTTACGCGCGCGCCCCTGGGCGGCGCGCCCACGCCCGACCGCCGCCGGCGCCTGCTGCTGTCCACCCTGGCCCTGCTGCCGCTGGCCGGCTGCGGCCCGGATGCCCCCAAGCTCAACGGCATGGACCTGTCCAGCATGCCCACGGGCGACTTCCAGCTGCAGGACACTGACGGCCGGCCGCGCCAGTTGGCCGACTACCGCGGCCAGACCGTGATGCTGTTCTTCGGCTTCACCCAGTGCCCGGACATCTGCCCCACCGCCCTGACCCGGGCGCTGGAGATCAAGAGCCTGCTCGGCCCCGAGGCCGCCAGGAAGCTGCGCATCCTGTTCATCACCGTGGACCCCGAACGCGACACGCCGGAAATCCTGCGCGCCTACACGCAGGCGTTCGACCCGGCATTCGTCGGCCTGCGCGGCGACGCCGAACAGACCCGCGCCGCGGCCCAGTCGTTCAAGGTGTTCTACCAGAAGGTGCCCACCGGTTCGTCCTACACCATGGACCACACGGCGCTGACTTACATCATCGACGCCCAGGGCAAGCTGCGCCTGGCCCTGCGCCACCAGCAAAGCGCCGAGCAGTGCGCCGACGACCTGCGCACGGTGCTGTAAGCGCCGCGCCCCTCTGAACAAGGAACTTCCCATGAAAAAGACCGCTTTCGCTACCCTGGCCGCCGCCTTCACCCTGAGCGCGCTGACGCTGAACCCCGCCCCCGTCCTGGCCCAGGACGCCCCGCTCAAGGTGGAAGACGCCTGGGTCCGCGCCACGGTGCCCAACCAGCACGCCACGGGCGTCTTCATGCGCCTGACCGCTGCCGCCCCCACGCGCCTGGTCGCCGTCGAGTCCGCCGCCGCCAAGCACACCGAAGTACACGAAATGGCCATGCAGAACGACGTCATGAAGATGCGCCAGGTCTCCGCCATCGACCTGCCCGCCGGCCAGCCGGTGGAGCTCAAGCCGGGCGGCTACCACGTCATGCTGATCGACCTGGCCAAGCAGATTTCCGTGGGCGATCCGGTGGCGCTGACGCTGGTGCTGCAGGACGCTGCCGGCAAGCAGCAACGCGTGCCGGTGACGGCCGTGGCACGCCCGCTGTCGGCGGCCGCGCCGGCGGCGGCCGGGCACGGCCACTGAAACAGGGGTCCATGCCGCTGCAAGCGGATTGACACCTGTATTTCAAGCTTGAAATAGCTGTTTGGGCGGTTCCGGGCGTTTTCTGCAACGCCCGCCATCGCATCCGGTCGAACTGAAAAAGCCGGCGTGCGCCGCGTCCGCGACGCCGCCGGCAGGCATCCCCCGCATCACAGGAAATCGTCCTCCGGCGGTATCGAGGACGACGGCTCGGCCGCTACCCGTGGCCGATGGCTTTGATTGCTAGGAGCGTTTCATGAAGACCCTGACAGCCACTTTGTTGCTCTGCGCCGGCCTGACCGCCGCCGCCACCACCGTGCAAGCCCAGCAAGTCCCCTCCCCCCTGCCCGCCGCGACCTACAAGCGCGACGCCTTCGGCGACTGGCGCGTGAGCTACCCGGCCCCCTCGGCCAAGACATCGTCCCAGGTCAGCGCCGAACTGGCCCGGGCCAAGCAGGACGGCCAATACACCTTCGGCCAGGAAGACTACCCGCCCGCCGTCGCCACCAGCGGCGCCATGGAAAGCCGCGCCCAGGTCGAACAGGAACTGCAGACGGCCGAGATGCAAGGGCAGATGGCGTCCGACCAGGAAAGCTATCCGCCCACCCCGATGGCCCATAGCGGCACGTCCGCCCTCCAGTAGTGCCGCGCGCCGTCCCCTGGCCCCCCTCGGCACAGCGGCGCGCAGCCTCAAGGCTCGTCTGCCAGCCGCTGACGGGGCCGATATCGGGGACACATTACCGCCCGCGCGCCTGCGGGGCGCCGTGATTCCACATACAATGCCAGCACATCCGCCGCCAGCGCCCTCGCGGGGCCTGACGGCAGCCGGCGCCCCCTGCGCCGCGCGCTGGATGACAGCGTTCCGCGCCGCCGGGCGCCTGTAGCCGCCGGCGGTTGTGCCGGCAACCCTGTGTCTGGATATGCCCGGTAGTTCCGCCTTTTCCTTCCTGCGTACCCTCTGCAGCCTGCGCTGGCTCGCCATCGCGGGCCAGGCCGCCACCATCCTGGTCGCCAGCAGCGTGCTGGGCCTGGCCTTGCCGCTCGAACCCCTGTGGATCGGCGTGGGCGTGCTGATCGGCTTCAACGTCTACGCCAGCCTGCGCCTGCGCCACAGCCGCGACCTGTCCCACGCCACCGCCTTCGCCCACCTGCTGGTGGACATGGCCGCGCTGGCCTGGATGGTGGGCTGGAGCGGTGGCCTGAGCAATCCGTTCGGCATGATGTTCCTGATCCTGACCGCCCTGGCGGCGCTGGCGCTGCCGCGCAACTGGGCGCTGGCCGCCGCGCTGGCCGGCATTTCCGGCTACGCGGCCGCCGCCATCTTCGGCCAGCCGCTGCGCGGCGACGTCAACACCCACACCCTGCTGCTGTGGGGCCTGTCGGCCAACTTCCTGATTTCCGTGGTGGTGGTGCTGGTGTTCTCGACCCGCCTGGCATCCGACCTGCGGGCCCGCGAACGCGAACTGGCCCGCCTGCGCGAACGCTTCACCCGCAACGAGGGCATCGTCGCCCTGGCCACCCACGCCGCCGCGATGGCGCACGAACTGAACACCCCGCTGGCCACCATGACCCTGCTGGCCGACGAAATCGCCGCCGAGGTCAAGGACCCCGACCTGAAGGACGACGTCGCCACCCTCAGCCAGCTGCTGGCCCTGTGCCGGGAACGCATTCGCAATCTGGCGGTCCCAACCGCAGTGGACCTGGTGCGCGTGGTGGGGCAGTGGCGGCTGATCCGGCCGACCATCAACCTGCAACGCTCGGGCACCCTGCCGGCCAGCCTGCGGGTCGACCCGGCCATCGCCCACCTGCTGCAGGCCCTGCTGAACAACGCGGCCGACGCCGGCGAAGCCGCCGACGAACCGCGCGTGGACCTGCACCTGGAATACGGCTACGGCGCCCTGCGCGGCGAAGTGCGCGACTACGGCCGCGGCTTCGACCCCGACCAGACGCTGCTGCCGGCCACCAGCCTGTTCAACAGCGGCAAGCCGGGAGGACTGGGCGTGGGCCTGGCCCTGTCGCATGCCACTGTCGAGCAGCTGGGCGGCGAAATGACCATGACGGCCGCCGACGGCGGCGGCACCCGCATCCGCTTTTATTTACCGCTCGGCACCCCCGGGACCTGACATGTTGAATCCGACCGATCTTGGCCTGTTGATCGACGACGACGAGCTGTATGTGCGCACCTTGCAGCGCAGCCTGTCGCGTCGCGGCCTGGAAACCCGAACCGCCACCGGCATCGCCGAGGCCCTGCGCGTGGCCGAGGAAATCCGGCCCGCCTTTGCCCTGGTGGACCTGCGCCTGGGCGAAGATTCGGGGCTGACCCTGATCCGTCCCCTTCGGGCCCTGCGCGCCGACATGCGCATCCTGCTGGTCACCGGCTACGCCAGCGTGGCCACCGCGGTCGAGGCCATCAAGCGCGGCGCCGACGACTACCTGCCCAAGCCTGCCACCGCGCCGATGATCCTGCGCACCCTGGGCCTGGTGAAGGCGGATACGGTTACGATCGAAAGCACCATGACGCCGTTGCACCGCCTAGAATGGGAACACATCCACCAGGCGCTGCACGAGACCGGCGGCAACGTGTCGGCCGCCGCCCGCCTCTTGGGCATGCACCGGCGCTCTTTGCAGCGCAAGCTGGCGAAAAAACCGGGGCCAGAACGCGAGGTCCTGGTCGATTGACCGGGGGATGCCAAGCGGGGCGGTTTGGTGCGGATGCAACACATCGTCAACTCCCCCCTTTGTGCAGGTGCGACATATCGTCGCACCCCACCCCTCCCCCCAGGGGCATCTGCTCCCCTAGGAAAACCCTGAATCTGCCCGCGTGGGGGCAGAATCCTCCCAGGCAATGCGACCATTCGTCGCAGCCTTGACCCAGATCAAGCCGATAGGATGGACGTTGCTGCCTAGCAGCATTCCAGTCTGCTGCTCCGCAGCATTTCCCACCCTCCATCCAAGGCTGTACGTGAAACACCCCCTCCTTGCGACCCTTACGCGCATTTTCGGCGTCGGCGCGGTCATGCTGCTTGGCGGCTGCAACATGGAAATCCTCTCCCCCAAGGGAGACATCGGCATGCAGGAACGGACCCTGCTGCTCACGGCGACGGGGCTCATGCTCCTGGTCGTGATTCCGGTCCTCTTCATGATTGTGTCCTTCGCCTGGAAGTACCGCGCGTCCAACACCAAAGCTGACTACCAGCCCAAGTGGGCCCACTCCACGGCCATCGAAATCGTGGTCTGGACGGTGCCTTGTATCATCGTGGCGATTCTCGCGGTGATCACCTGGCGCTCCACCCATGCGCTGGACCCCTACAAGCCGCTCGTGTCCGAGCACAAGCCGGTGACCATCGAGGTGGTTTCGCTGGATTGGAAGTGGCTGTTCATCTACCCCGAGTACGACATCGCCACCGTCAACGAGATCGCGTTCCCCGTGGACGTGCCGGTCAATTTCCGGATCACCTCGGCGTCGGTCATGAACTCGTTCTTCATTCCCCAGCTCGGCAGCCAGATCTACTCGATGGCGGGCATGGAAACCAAGCTGCACCTGAACGCGCGCGAACCCGGCACGTACGCCGGCATTTCGGCCAACTACAGCGGCGCCGGCTTCTCCGGCATGCGCTTCAAGGCCATCGCCACGTCGCAGGAAGGGTTCGACAACTGGGTCAAGGAAGCCAAGGCATCGCCCACGACGCTGACCCCCGAGGCCTACCAGGAACTGACCAAGCGCAGCGAGCGCAATCCGGTCGTCAAGTACGCCTCGGTGCCGCCGTCGATGTTCGAGTTCATCCTGGGCAGCACCATGTCCAAGATGGCCGGCGTGGACTCCGCCACGTGCACCCCCACGTCGAATAATCTGATCGCAGGAATCAACTAACAATGCTCGGGAAACTCACCCTCGAGGCCATTCCGTACCATGAACCTATCGTCATGGTTACGCTGGCCGCCGTGTGCCTGGGAGGCCTAGCGGTCTTCGGCGCCATCACCTACTTCGGCAAGTGGAAGTACCTCTGGACGGAATGGCTCACCTCCGTCGACCACAAGCGCATCGGCGTGATGTACATCATCGTCGCCCTGATCATGCTGCTGCGCGGCTTTGCCGACGCCATCATGATGCGTACCCAGTTGGCCGTCGCCTCGGCCGACTCCGCCGGCTTCCTGCCGCCGCACCACTACGACCAGATCTTCACCGCCCACGGCGTCATCATGATTTTCTTCATGGCGATGCCCTTCATCACCGGGCTGATGAACATCGTGGTGCCGCTGCAGATCGGCGCCCGCGACGTGGCCTACCCGTTCCTGAACTCGCTGAGCTTCTGGCTGTTCGGTGCCGGCGTCGCGCTGATGATGATCTCGCTGTTCGTGGGCGAATTCGCCGCGACCGGCTGGCTCGCCTATCCGCCGCTGTCAGGGCTGGACTACAGCCCAAGCGTCGGGGTGGACTATTACATCTGGGCGCTGCAGATATCAGGGCTGGGCACGACACTTAGCGGCATCAACTTCATCGTGACCATCCTGCGCATGCGTGCGCCGGGCATGAGCCTGATGAAGATGCCGATCTTCACCTGGACCTCGCTGGTCACCAACGTGCTGATCGTGGCCGCCTTCCCCGTGCTGGCCGCCACCCTGGCGCTGCTGACGGCCGACCGCTACCTGGGTACGCACTTCTTCACGAACGACATGGGCGGCAACGTCATGATGTACGTGAACCTGATCTGGATCTGGGGCCACCCCGAGGTCTACATCCTGGTGCTGCCCGCCTTCGGCGTGTATTCCGAAGTGGTTGCCACGTTCGCCCGCAAGACCCTGTTCGGCTACAAGTCCATGGTCTACGCCACGGCCGCCATCGGCGTGCTGTCGTTCCTGGTCTGGCTGCACCACTTCTTCACCATGGGTGCGGGGGCCAACGTCAACGCGTTCTTCGGCATTGCCACAATGATCATCTCGATCCCGACCGGGGCCAAGATCTTCAACTGGCTGTTCACCATCTACCGCGGCCGCCTGCGCATCACCACGCCGGTGCTGTGGACGCTGGGCTTCATGATCGTGTTCGTCATCGGCGGCATGACCGGCGTGATGCTGGCCATCCCGGGCGTGTCGTTCGTGCTGCACAACAGCCTGTTCCTGATCGCCCACTTCCACAACACCATCATCGGTGGCGTGGTGTTCGGTTGCATCGCCGGCATGACCTACTGGTTCCCGAAGGCGTTCGGCTTCACGCTGAACGAGCGCCTGGGCCGTTACTCGTTCTACTGCTGGTTCGTCGGTTTCTTCCTGGCCTTCATGCCCCTGTACATCCTGGGCTTCAAGGGCATGACGCGTCGCCTGAACCACTACGACAACCCCGAATGGCAGCCCTACCTGCTGGTCGCGCTGGCCGGCGCCGCGCTGATCATGCTGGGCATCTGGTTCCTGCTGCAGCAAGTGTTCGTGTCGGTTCGCCAGCGCAAGCAGAACCAGGACGTCACCGGCGATCCCTGGGATGGCCGTACCCTGGAATGGTCGATCTCTTCGCCTGCGCCTTTCTACAACTTCGCCCACGTTCCTCACGTCGATGAACTGGACCAGTTCTGGGAAGACAAGCAAAGCGGCAAGGCCTACAAGCGCCCGGCCAAGTACGAAGACATCCACATGCCCAAGAACACCGGAGCCGGCGTGTACATCGGCGCCTTCGGCCTGGTCATGTGCTTCGCCTTGATCTGGCACATCTGGTGGCTGTCCATCGTCGGTTTCGTCGGCATGATCGCTTCGTTCATCGTCCGCGCCTACGACCGTGACGTCGATTACTGGGTCCCGGCCGCTGAAGTCGAGCGGATCGAGAACGCCCACTTTGAAAAAATGCAGAAGGCCGCCTGAGCCATGATTCAAGCCGTAGCCACTCACCCCCACGCGGGTCACGACGATCACGCGCACCATGACGATGGATCCAAGACCGTTTTCGGTTTCTGGGTCTACCTCATGAGCGACTTGCTGATCTTTTCGGTGCTGTTCGCCACGTTCGCGGTGTTGTCCAACGCCACCGCGGGCGGTCCGACGGGCAAGGAACTGTTCGACCTGAAGTTCGTGCTGGTCGAAACCCTGTTGCTGCTGTTCTCCAGCTTCACCTTCGGCATGGCCAACCTGAACGTGCACGCCAACAACAAAAGCCGCGCAATCGGCTGGTTGATGGTCACGTTCCTGTTCGGTGCGGGCTTCATCGCGATGGAAATCTATGAATTCCATCACCTGATCACCGAAGGCGCGGGCCCCGGCCGCAGCGCCTACCTGTCGGCGTTCTTCACGCTGATCGGCACCCACGGCCTGCACGTCACGTTCGGCCTGATCTGGATCGTCATCCTGATCGACATGATCCGCCGCCATGGCCTGGACTCGATCAACAAGCGTCGTCTGGCGTGCCTGAGCCTGTTCTGGCACTTCCTGGACATCGTCTGGATCTGCGTCTTCACCTTCGTCTATCTTCTGGGAGCCCTCTGATGTCGCACTCCGCTGCGGCCGCACACGGCCACGACGATCACGCCGCCGACCACGGCAGCCTGAAGTCCTACATCATCGGTTTCGTGCTCTCGCTTCTGCTCACCTTCGGCTCGTTCGGCCTGGTGATGAGCGGCGCGCTGTCCCACACCATCACGATCATCGGCGTGGTGGCGCTGTGCGTGCTCCAGCTGCTGGTGCAGCTGGTGTACTTCCTGCACATGGGCGCCTCGAAATCGGCCCGCGACAACCTGGCCACGTTCGTCTTCACCGTGATGATCATCGCGATCATCGTCGGCGGTTCGGCCTGGGTGCTGTACAACATGAACGTCAACATGGGCCACGCCATGTAAGACCCGTCACTTGCTGACGACAAAACAGGCGCCTTGCGGCGCCTGTTTTTTTTGCGGGATGCGCCTGGCTTATTGGCCCGGCGCTTTCACCACGAGCGTGATGCCCAGCCTGTCCGCCAGTTGCCGCGCGGTCATGCCGACATACGGCTGCACCCGCGCGCCCTGGTCCAGGTCGCAGGCAGGCGCATTGGCGGCACCGTCCAGCACCTGTTTCATCGCCCGCGCCGCCGACGGCGACAAGGGGCCGCCATCGCTGGCCTGCCAGGCCAGCATGTCCGCCACCGCCATGCCGCAGCGTGCCGGCGTGGCATACAACGGGGCATCGTGTTCGAGCAGCATGCGTACCTTGGCCTCGTTACCCTGCTGCAGCATGATCACCAGGGGCAGCGCGCCGGGATCGGCCACGCCGCGCAGGCGCAGGGACCCATCGCTGCGGTCCGACGGATTTGCCCCCGCCGCCAGCCAGGCCTGATACAGGTCATCCGGCAGCCACGGCAGCGACAGCGGCGCGATCTGGTTGTTCACGGTGCCCGTCGCGCTGCCCACATACGCCAACGGCACCCCTGCCGCCAGCAGGCGGTCGGCGGTGGCGCGCAGGCGGGCGCGCTGGCCGTCCCATTCGGCGCTGTTCTGGTTCGCGTCGGCACGCAGTTCGACCTCGTTCCATTGACGCAGCAGGCTGGTCATCGGCGCCGTCGTCGTGGGGGCATGCGGCTTGCCGGCGGCGGCCTGCGCCAGCTGGTCGACCAGCTCGGGCGACATCTGCCGCGCCGCCAAGCTGAAGGCCTCGTCCAGGCCGGCGCGCACCTGGCCATCCTTGGGCCCATAGCCACCCACCGCCGGATCGGCGCCATGCGCCAGCGCAAACGCCACGCGCTCGGACGGCGCATAGGCGGACTGCGGCTTCAAGTCCTCGACCGGCGCTTCGCGCAGCGCTTCCAGCAGCGGCGTTTCCCACATGGCCTGGTTGCCGTAGTACATGCGGATGTAGGCAGCGTTGATGTCGGCGCCCTTGGCCAACAGCTTCTCGGCAAACCAGAACCTGGACGGGCTGCCCATGGCGGCGTGCAGCACCGAACGGCCGCTCTTGTCGCGGCCGTTCGGGTTGGCGCCCTTGGCCAGCAGGTAGTCCAGCGTGTCCTTGTCTTCGGCCGAATACGCCACCCGGCGCAGCAGCAGCGGCGAGCCGTTGGAATCGGGGGCTTCGAGCGACGCGCCCGCCGCCACCAGCACGTCGGCCAGCGCATAGCGTTCGGCCAGCGGGCGGGTATCGCGGCTATCCGGCAAGGCGCTGGACACGAGCGGCGCGCCGCGCGTGGGAGCGTCGACCCGTGCGCCCGCTGCCAGCAGCGCGCGCACCATCTCGATCTGCTTGGCCGACGTGGCCGCATTCAGCGCCGACACGCCGTTTTCGTTGACGCCGTCGGGGTCCTGCCCGCGCGCCAGTTCCGCGCGCACGGCGTCCAGGTCGCCCGCCCGAATCGCCTGGAAAATCGCCAGCCGGGGCCGGCACACCGCCGCATCCAGCGCCTTGGCGCCCAGCGCGGCGCCGATACGCTCGGCCACCTTGGCCGGAATCGGCTCGCCCGCGGCCAGGCGGCGCGTGCAATACAGGCGGTAGTCTTCCTGCGCCAAGGTTTCGAAATAGCTGCGCTGATCGCGCCGCTGGTCGCGCAGCTTCAGGCGTGCATCGGCGCGGTTCAGGTAGGCGGGCGTGCGCGCCGGGTCGCGCCGCAGCACCTCGCCCAGCACCGCGTCGGCCTCGGCCGGGTTACCGGCCTCGGCCAGCCAGAAACCGTAGTCGTTCAACGCGGCCAGGGCCTCGGGGTCCTGGCCAGCCGGATCGATCTCGCGATAGTCCGTTTCCAGCACGAAGCGGCGCAGATCCGCCAGCGCCCGGTTGAACTCGGCGGCCTTGGCGCGCGGGATGGCAAACGCCACCTGGTGCAGCTTGCGAAAGGTGGCGGCCACATCGACCGGCGCCTGGTATTCGAAACGAACGTCCGCGGGAAATGCCTTGAGCGGGCTGGGATACGCCACCAGCGCGGGCTTGAGCGTGGCCAGCGCCGCCGCGCGTCGCGCGTCGTCCCAGGGCCGGTCGGCCGTCGCCACCACGCGGGCGGCATCCGCATGCACCGTCACCGCCGCGCCGGTCGCATCCACCAGAAAGCCATTGGCCTGGCTGCCGTCGGCGTCGTTATAGGTATAGGCCACCCAGTAGAACGACTGCCCCTCGCGCGGCGCCGCCACGCTGACGGTCTCTTGCCGCGACACATTCCAGGCGGCCGGATCGATCACCAGCGGCCGCGACCGAAAGGCCAGTTCCGCCGCCGCGCCGGCCTGCGCGCCCCGGACGTAGCGGTACAGGTACAGCCGGTTGTCCATCTGCCCGACCAGCAGCGCGTCCTTGGCGTTTTCGGTACCCCAGGCGCGGCGCTCGGGCTCGCGCAGCGGATAGCGCGACAGCCGTACGGCGTCGATCACGGCGCCGATGTCGTAGGCGGCGGCCGGCGGCGGCGCCGCCACGGCAAACACGCCAGCCAGCGTCAGCAGGGCGGCGCCAAGGCGGCGGGGAAACGCGAGGGGCAAGGCGGGAAGCATCCGGATGGACCTGGAAGTGGAAGGCGGCCCGATGATACCGCCCTGGCGCGCCGGCCGCCCCGCGCGGACGGGGCCCGTGGCCACGACGCTTGACGCCAGGCAAGGCGGCTCGCGGCCCAATCGTTATATAGTCGAGCTTATATCGACCTGATCGGCACTTTACGCAAATAACGAGCGCCCCCCCTTCGCCATGCCAGCCGTGTTGACCGCCTTTGCCCAGGCCCCTGATTCTGCCGCCCTCGCCTGTCGCCTGCTGCGCCATGCCGCGCCCGGCCATCCCGACGCCGCCTTTTTTGCCACGGTGATCGGCAAGAGCCTGGCGCACGGCGATCTGGCCCGCAGCGGCCTGGCGCCGGACGAACTGGAAGAGGTCCTGACGCAGTTGTTCCCCGGCGCGCGCCGCAGCCCGGAGCCTGCGCTGGTCGACCTGCCGGCCCGCCTGGCCGCCTATGCCGCGCAAGGCCTGCCTGATCCTCGCCCCGACTTCACCCTGCTGCTGCGCACGCTGCTGGATGCCTATGGCGCACCGCAATGCGCCACCACGCCGTTCGTCACCCGCGTGCTGGTACACGCCTGCCTGCGCCCCGACCACCTGTGGCGCGACCTGGGCCTGACCGGACGCGAAGACGTCACGGCACTGCTGACCCGCCACTACCCCGGCCTGGTGGCGCGCAACACGCGCAACCTGCGCTGGAAGCAATTCCTGGCCTATTCCGCCTGCGAACACGCCGGCCTGCCCGCCGCCGCGGCGCCTGGCTGCGCGGCCTGCGAGGACCATGACGTCTGCTATGGCGACGGCGGGGCGGATTGAGGCCTCACACCTGAGGAAATTTCTGATTTTTCACACGCTGCGCCGCTTCCATGCCGATGCCCGTTAGGATTTCCGCTCACCCCGGATATCTCACCCACTTGAGGGCAACACCGTTTTGCATATCTCACCTAAACATATCGCCATGGCTTGCCTGACCCTTTCCCTCGTGGCATGCGGCAGTGCGCAGGACGCCAGCAAAGGCAATTTTGGCAAGGCCATTCAGACCTACCTGGACAAGCAACATGGGCTGTGCGCCGCGATTCCCGCCAAGAAGCTGCCGTTCACGCTCGCCAATCAAGACATCATCGGTCGGCAGACCAAGAAACTTGCCGATTCGCTGGTAGAAGCAGGCCTGCTGAGCCCACGCAACACCGAAACCCAAGCCATGTTCGGCAACAAGATGGAACCGGCCACCGAATACCAGATCACGGATCTGGGCAAGAAGTACCTGGTCGCCAACGCTGCCGACACCTTTGCCCAGCAGGATGCCTTCTGCACCGGAAAATATGCTGTCGTTGAAGTGGATAACTTCACGCAACCCAGCGACGCGATGGGCATGAAAATCTCGCAAGTGAACTTTCGCTATAAGGCGCACGATGTCGCAGACTGGGCCAAATCGGAAAGTCTTCGCGCAAACTACAAGAATTTCGCCGATCAGGCTGAGGGCGACATCAAGGCCAAGGCCGTGTTGATCCTGACGAATGACGGATGGATGCACGAACGTCTGTTCAAGCACTAACGCACCAACCCGACACCCGACAGGCGCGCCATGACTTTGTCATGACCCGCCTGTCGCGCTGCACTCCCACGCGGATCAACACCGAACGAGATCAGGTCGTGCGCCGCTTCAATAGCGATACGTCACGCCCAGCCCCATCCCCACGCTGCGTCCCGGCGCCGGTTCGTAATAGCGGCCGTTGCTTTCGTTGACGATGACCGAGCCCGCGTAGTGGCGATCGAACAGGTTGTCGACCCGCGCATAGGCGCTCAATTCCCAGGCGCCGATCTGCTTGATGTACCCGGCCGACAGCGCGGCCACGGCGTACCCGGGCGCCGCCGCGTCGTTGGCGTCGTCCGCATATAGCTGACTGAGGTAGCGCCCTTCGATGGCGGCCTGCCAGCCCTGCGGCGGTGCCCAGCCCAGCGACGCAAAGGCCGATTGACGCGCGATGCCCGGAATGCGGTTGCCGGCGCGGATGCCGCCGCCGGCATCGTCGCGATACCGCGCATCCAGCCAGGTGTAGGCCAGCTGCGCGCGCCATTGGCCGGCAAAGCGGGTCGACCAGCCCAGCTCCAGGCCGTCGCGGCGGGTGCGGCCCGCGTTGCGGAAAGTCGTGCGTCCGCCGCTGCTGCCGGCCGAGACGATCTCGTCGTCGGTCGACACGTGGAACACCGCGGCGGTCAGCAGGCCATCGCCCACGCGGGTCTTCACGCCGGCTTCCACGTGGGTGCTCAGCGCCGGCGCCAGGCCGAAGTTCAGGCCCGGCAGGCCCCCCGGGCGGTAAGCGATTTCATTCAGCGTCGGCGTCTCGAAGCCGCGCCCGTACGAGGCGTAGAGGCGCGTGCCCGCAACGGGTTCGTAGCCGATGGCCGCCACCGGCAAGGCGCGGCGGTAGCGTGCGCTGCCGCTGTCGTCGCCATTGCCGGGCGCGATGTAGTGGTCGTGCGAATCGAAGTCCACCGTGCTGTAGCGCAGGCCCGCGTCCAGCGTCCATTGCGGGGTCACGCGCCACGAGGCCTGCACGTAGGGATCGGCGTTGTAGACGGTATTGGTCTCGTCGCGCCGCAGCGCACCCTGCACGCCCAACTGCTGGCTGCTGCCCGTGCCGATGAAGTTCTGGTAGCCGCGGCGGGTCTCGCGCAGCGTGTCGTACGCAAAGCCGCCGACCAACGTCAGGGGCCGCCCCGCCATGGCCAGTTCGGAGGTCCAGCGCAGGTCCGCGCCGCCGTAGCGCCGGGTCAGGTCGATGACGCCGCCTGCCTGCGTCGGCGCGATCTGCGCCACGGGCGGAATGGCCTGGAACTGGGCGGTGTCGCGCTGGCCGTAATACAGCATCACGCGCAGCGTATTGGCGCCGTCGACATGACGCTCGTAGACCAGGCCGCCCTGCGTCTGCCGCACCGTCTTGCGGGTGTCGTACTGCGAAGCCAGGTCGGCGCTGCGCGGCTCGTCCTGGAACTGCGCATAGGTCAATCCCAGCGGGTCCTGCGCCTTGAGATCGACGCTGTTGGCCACGATGGTGAGGCGGCTGGCATCATCGAGCTGCACGCCCAGCTTGGCGTTGCCCAGGTTCTTGCGCGCCGCGCTGCGGTCGCGAAAGCCGTCCGTGGTCATGCGCGACAGGTCCAGCACATAGTCCACCGCGCCTTCTGCGCCCGACGCCTTGGCGCCGTAGCGCCAGGTGCCGAAACTGCCGCCCCATACCGAGGCCGACACCGACGGCGGCGCAGCGCCATCCTCGGTATAGGCCAGGATCACGCCGCCGGACGAGTTGCCGTACAGCGCCGAAAACGGCCCGCGCAGCACTTCCACCCGATCCAGCGAGCCAATATCGATGTTCGAGGTCTGCCCCTGCCCGTCCGGCATCGTGGCCGGAATGCCGTCCACATACAGCCGCACCCCGCGCACCCCGAAGGTGGACCGCGCCCCGAAGCCGCGGCTGGAAATCTGCAGGTCCTGCGCGTAGTTCTGGCGGTTCTGCACTTGCAGGCCCGGCACCCCGCCCAAGCCTTCCGACAGATTGATGCCGGGCTGGCCCCGACGCATGGCGCTGCCCTCGACCACATCCACCGACGCAGGCGTATCCAGCACGGACACCCCCAGCCGCGTCCCGGTCACCACCACCGGCGCCGTCTCGGGCACCTGCGACTGCGCCACCGCCGCCATCGCCGGCGCCATGCCGAGCAGGCTGTGCAGAAGTCGGGACAGCGGAGCGCGGCGGCGGGGGTGATCGGTCACTCGGGGCTCCTGATCGGGTAAACGCGGGGAATGGGTTCTAATACTGGCATGGAAAATTCGCAAGACATCGAACGCCGGCTGCTCGACCTGGAAGTCAAGGCCAGTTTCGCCGACGACCTGCTCGAACAGCTCAACCAGATCATCGTGCGCCAACAGCAGCAGATCGACCGGTTGCAGCGCGAGGTGGCCGACCTGCGCCAGCAGGCGCCCGAAGGCGCGGCGCCGTTTCGCAGCCTGCGCGACGAGCTGCCGCCGCACTACTGAACGCGGCCGGGGCACCGCCCCTAGTATCGGTACCGCAACAGCCGCCCGATCCGCCGCAGCGGAGCCAGCCGCCGCATCCACCAGATCGCCACGCGCGCAACCCGGGTGTACCGTGCGACCTGCGCCGGGCTGCGCCCCTCCTGCACCAATTGCTCGGTACGCAGTCTCAGGCCCGGCACCTGGGCTTCCAAGTCCTGCGGATGGTTCAGGCTCCAGCGGGTGACGGCGCCCGTGGCCCGGATCATGCGATTGCGCGCCACCAGCGCCAGCCCCAGGTCGCTGTAGCCGTCGAAAATCACTTCGCCGCAGGGAAATTGCGTCGTGATGGTGCGCAATAGCGCCAGCAGCGACGCCTCGGGCAAGTACAGGAACAGGCCTTCGGCCACCACCAGCGTCGGCCGGCCCGCGGGCACCTGTCTCAGCCAGGCCAGATCGGCTACCGATGACGCGATGAGGTGGCAGTCCGCGCGGTCCGGGTACAGCGTGCGGCGCAGGGCAATCACCTCTGGATAGTCCACCTCGAACCAGGCCACCTCGGGCGGCGGGTCCACCCGGAACACCCGCGTATCCAAGCCGCAGCCCAGATGCAGCACGGTGGCCTCGCGGTGCGCGTTGATGAATTCGCGCGTCCAGCCATCCAGCACGTGGGCCCGCATGGCCAGGCCGATCATTTCATCGTGGCGCAGCGGCAGGGAGGAAAAGTCGTAGTCGATACGCGCCACCGCATCCGCCGCGTGGCGGTCGCGCAACAGGGAATCGGACAGCCGGCTTTCCTGGGCCTTGGCGTACAGGGTAATCAGCAGCGTCGCCTTCACGCCGGTCAGGTCCCGCTTTTCCATATGACTCCCGAGACGGACAGCAAACTGCGATAGATCGCGGATGGCAATTGGATAAATCTGATTTATTGTGCCACGAGTGGAAAAAACCTTTTAAAAACAACAATTTATAAAAACACCCGAGTGATGCAACATCGCCCCCTCGGGAGACAGCAATGGATTCGGCGGACCCACGGTCGAATGCGCTCCCCTGACATGTGAACCGGAGACACACCATGATCAAGACCTTTGCCAGTGCATTGACGGTAGCCCTGGCCGCCCTGGGCACCTGCGCCCAGGCGGCACAGAACGTCGAACCTGACGATGTACCGTTCCAGGGCGTGGCAGGCACCCCGGACAACGGCCCCACCCGCGCCCAGGTCGAAGCCGAGCTGGCAACCGCCAAGGCCGCCGGCCAGGTATCGAATGTTGAACCCGACGATACCCCGTTCAAGGCAGCCGGCTCTACGCCCTCGGACCCGACGCGTGCCCAAGTGGAAAAAGACCTTGCCGCAGCCAAGGCCGCTGGCAAGGTCTCGGAGGCCGAACCCGACGACAAGCCGTTCAAGGCCACAACCACACGCTAGGCGCGCCCCGCGCCCGACTCTTGCTGGAGTCTTGCCGCCTGATCAGGCGGCTTTTTTATTGCTCGGACCCGGCGGTTGCCACAGCTATCAATGCCATTAATGGAGACTAAAACTCAAAAAATCTACTAACTTTCCATTGGTGGAAAAATCTTTTACCGATATACGGGTTTATCCCTAGTCTGAATCGGCGCACCATTCAGTCATCGGGAAACAACAACGAAGCACGACGGATAGGCCGCCTGATTCGCTCCCCGGCTTTTGAAATCGGAGATTCACCATGAAAAAGACCCTTGCCACCGCCCTATTGATGTCCCTGGCCGCCCTGAGCGCCGGTGCCTACGCCTCGCAGAACATCGAACCCAACAACGTGCCGTTCCAAGGCGTTTACGGCACCCCGTACGAAGGCCCGACCCGCGCCCAGGTGCAAGCCGAACTGGCTGCCGCCAAGGCCGCCGGCCAGGTGTCCAATGTCGAACCCAACGACATGCCGTTCCAAGGCGTGTATGGCGCACCGCAATCTGGCGTGACCCGCGAGCAAGTGCAGGCCGAACTGGCCGCCGCCCGCGCTGCTGGCCAGGTGTCCAACGTCGAGCCCAACGACCTGCCGTTCTCGGGCGCGTACCACCGCAGCAACTAAGCCGCGCCGCGGCCGCCGATGCGCGGCCGCCCGCCTTGACCGATTTACCCCTCCCCTTGTTGTACCTTGGCCGCCTCTCCAGGCGGCTTTTTTTGCCTGTTCTGCGCCACATCAGCACAGGCGCGCGCGCCTCAAGACAAGAGCCGGCAGCTTGGCTTACCATCGCAGGTGAACGCCGATGGGCTGCGCATGCAGCCTCCTGCCTATAACAACGAGGGAGTCCGTTTTGAAAACCACCCATCTGATCGCTATCGGCCTGCTCGCCTGCGGCGCGTCCGGCGCTGCCTTGGCCGCGCCCGCCGTGATGCTGAACCACGCCCTGATCACTGAAATTTCCAAGGCCGATCAACCCGTCTTTCACAAGGCGGTGGCCGACGCGTTGAACAACGCGGCCGACGGCCAGAGCACCCAGTGGTCCAGCACGCCCAAGGGCAAGCAGGCCCCCATCACGGCCAGGATCACGCCGTTGCAGACCAGCAAGCTGTCGGGTGATCGCACCTGCCGCCTGCTGGAAGGCGATTTCGCGCGCGCCAAGACGACCGAGACCTGGAAGTTCTGGTTCTGCAAGCAGCCTGACGGCACCTGGAAGGCCAGCTCCAACTGATCCACCGCGGCCTGCCCGGCCGCCCAAATGCAACGCCCGCCTCATCCTGGGATGAGG